>DASPGQ010000140.1 GCA_035620555.1 Vicinamibacteria bacterium | reverse complement strand
CCGAGCACTTGCTCGAACGCGTGTTCCTGACGCTTGGTGACCGAGGGGTACTCATCGCAACCCAGTTCCGAGCTGGTGCCGTCGTACAATGTGAAACGGTGAATACGACCGGCGCCGGCGACGCGTTCATCGGTAGCTTCGCGGTGTTCCTCGGCGAAGGACTGTCGGAGATCGATGCGATAAAGCGCGCCAACCTCTACGCCGCGCTAACGACCGCCTCAGTGGGTACGCAAAGTCGTTCGTGAGACGAAGCCGCTTCGAGAAGGAGTGGAAACAATGCGTGAGACGGCAAAGAAACTGTTGAACCGGGAGATCGGGCGGCGGGCTTTCATCGGCCAGCTCACCGCGCTCGGCGTCGCACCGAAGGCGGCGAGCATGCTGGCGCGCTCGACCGAGCGGGTCTCAGGAAGTCGCATCGTCGAGAACCTCACCGGTGGAGAAGTCATGGCCGAGCTCCTGGTGGACTGGAAAGTGCCGTACGTTTTCGGCCTCGGAGGCTCGGAAGAGGTGGGCTTTCTCGACGCCCTCGTGGATCGCCTGTCGCTCCAATACGTGCACGGCCTTCATGAGGCTTCGGTCATGGCGATGGCGGACGGCTATGCCCGGGCAACCGGCGAGGTCCCGATCATGAACCTCCATTCGGTGGCGGGTGCCGGTTACGCGCTCGCCCCGATGGTGAATGCCTTCAAGGACTACTCTCCGGTCGTCGTCACCGTCGGCCGCCAGTCCACCGAGATTCGAGGAACGAATGCTTTCCTCGAATCGGTCAATCTCCACGAGCTTCCCCGCGAGTATACGCAGTGGAGCTGGGACGTGATGAATGCCGAGACGATCCCCGAGGTAATTCGGCGGGCCTTCGTACTTGCCGAGATGCCGCCCGGCGGACCGACCTTCGTCACGTTCTCGAAAGACCTGTGGGAAGAGCGGGTTCCGCGCGCCGAGATCCTGCCGCGCTCCCGGTCCCGGCTGGTTACCGACGTGCCGCCCGATGCGACCGACGTCGAGCGCATCGCCGACCTGCTCGTGGATGCCCAATTCCCCGTGATTGCCGTCGGAAAAGAGGGGGCGCGCTTGGATCCGAGCGAGCCTCTGATGGAGCTCGCCGAACGGCTGGGGATGGCCGTCTTCCAGGACATCTATATGAGCCATACGCCGATGGTCTTCCCCTCGAGTCATCCCCACTTCTGCGGCATGTTTCGAGACGACCCGGAGTTCCCCGAACGGCTCGACGTTTTCTGGGCGCTGGGCGGTACGATGTTTGGCTTCGGTTCCCTTCCGGCCGAGCCCGCCGTTCCGCGCGAAGCGAGAGTCATCCACACGGGCCTCGCACCCGAGGTCGGACGGACTTATCCCGTCGACGTCGGCGTCATCGCCGGCTCTCGAGCCACGGTGGCGGCGGTGCTCGAGGAGGTTCGCGGGCGCAATTTGTCGACAATGGCGATCGAGGATCGACGCGAACGCGTCCGGGCCTATCATCACTCCTGGCGCGCCCGCCTGGACGAGCAGGCGCGACGCGTCTGGGATCAGTCGCCCATCTCCAACGAGCGCCTCATGGTTGAGCTGAACCGTCGGATCGCGCCGGACGCTCTCGTCGTGAGTGAGCTGGTCACTTCGGAGCCATACGTCCCGTACTATCTGGACATCGCTCACGAGCGTAGTCCGCGGCGCCGCAACCTCGCGACGAGCGGTGGCGTGCTCGGCTGGGGGGTTCCCGCGGCGATCGGGGCCCACATCGGCGTCCAGGACCGCGAGGTCTGGGCGCTCGTGGGTGACGGAGCCTTCCAGTTCGGGGTGCAGTCTCTGTGGACGGCGGCCCGCTACGAAGTTCCCGTCGGCGTGGTCATCTGGAAAAACGGTCAGTATCAGGCGAATCGCCGCTTCCTGCACGCCTACGGTGGCCGCGCCGCCGAGACGGGAAAATACGTCGGCGTCAACCTCGGCTCACCCGAGATCGATTCCATCGCCCTGGCCAAAGGCTACGGCGTCGAAGGCGAGCGGGTGGACGAGGCCGAGACTCTGGGCGCCGCTCTGGACCGTTGCCAGCGCGCCATGCACGAGGGCCGTCCCTACGTCGTCGAGGTCGCGGTCGAGCGCCGCTTCGGAGGGGCGGAGTCGAGCTGGTACGATTTCTTCTCCGTCGCGAAACGGGAGCCGCGCCGAAGCTGATCGGAATAGAGAAAGAAGCGTTAGCGATCGTCGGTCGACGCCAGGAATTGCTCGGCCTCCCGATAGCCGGGAAGCTCATCGTGCCCTTTCCAGATCTCACATAGCTTGCGGTAACGCTCGGCGGCCTTCAGACGATCGCCTGCCGCAGCATGGGCACGCGCCGCGCCCAGGAGCGAACGGGCGCGGTTCGGCATGCGGAGAAGCGACTGTTCGAAACTTTCGGCGGCTTCCTTGGGCTGCCCGATCTCCAGAAGCACTTCACCGAGAAGCTCGTGAGAGGGTTTGGTCGGGTAGGCTGCGCCGTTCGGCGGCCGCATCGTCTCTTCGATCGCGACCGCTTCTCGAAGCTGTTTCACCGCCAGGTCCTTCTCTCCTCGGGCGAATGCGACGAGCCCCTGTAGCTCCTGATGCATGACCCGAGCGGCCTTCTGCTCTTGAGAGCCGTCCTTGCTCGCGCTCGCTTTTTCCGCAAGCCGTTTCACCATGTCCTCGGCCGCGGCGGGATCTCCGGTGCGGACGGCGCTCATCCCGTTCGCAAGAAGCTCCTCTTCGGTGGCGTCCTCGGGCATCGGCTGCACCTTCCACTCCTCGGTCTCGATGATGTAGCGGGCCCGTGCCTCAGCCAGCCCCGACTTCGCTCGCTCCTGGCTTTCCATCGCCACCATTTCCTCGAATCGGGAGATGGCCTTGCGCGCTTCGCCGTAATCGCCCTTCTGAAGAAATCCGTACTGTCCCCAATCGAGAGAGTGCGCCATGTCGCCCATGCTGTCCTCGGGTTGCCACAAATCGCTGGCGACCCGGTGAGCGCGCATGTTCTGGTGAGAGACCTTGTCCCACATCCCGTGCTGGATGAAGATATGGGTCGGCATGTGGATCGCGTGGGAGACGGCAGGGGCAATGCCCGCATAAGCGTCGGCGGCGCGAAGGGCCAGGGGCGCGTGAATCGGATCGTCGAAGGAATGGATGATGTAGTGCGCCGCACCGGGGTGGTTTGGATTCCGGTTGAAGACATCCATCGCGAGAGCTCCCGCCCTCACTTCGAGACGAAACGTCTCGTCCTCGAGGGCGCGCGCGGCGCTCAGGAGGGAAACGGCATAGAACGTGCTCACTTCATCGTCGTCGGGGTAGGCGCGGTGGAGTTGCCCCATCGCATCCTTGTAAGCCACACGCCGCGCCCGCCAGTCATCGCCCTCGGCCCAGAGCGCCTCGACGGCGGACAGGAAACCTTTCTCGCGCTCGGTGGGCGCTTTGGCAAGCCGCGCCTCCCGCGTCGGTCCGAGACGCTTCAATACCTCACGCGGTGAATCGCCATCCTGCTCGGGGGCGAGCGGATGGTTGTAGCAGAGCGACTCTCCCCAGTAGGCCAAGGCGAAGTCCGGTTCGATGTTCTGCGCGGCTTGAAACTCGCTGATGGCTTGCTTCCAGCCAAAGCTGTGGAGGATGGCGACGCCCCGAAGAAAATGCTTCTGCGCTTCCGGTGTCGCCGACGTCTCGAACTCGAGGTTTCCTACCTCCTCGAGTTGCGCTGACACCGGCGCAACGACGAGACCAGCGAGCATCGTGAAAGCGATTCGACGAAGCATGGACCGTCCTCCTTCTCCCGCCTCTTTTTCGGGCCGGGCACCCGACGTTGCCGCGATCCTATCGCGAAGGACCGCGTGAGACCAGCCGCGAATCGCGGCAGGGCGGCCCGGGACGGCTCTCATTGCCGTCCCGAGCTACCAAAAAGCTTACCCCTTCGTGTGGTGGATGGCGAAGGCCGCTCCTTGCGGATCCAGGCACTGGGCGATGAAGTCGCCGCCGGGAACCTCCATGGGGCCGTTGAGAATCTGGCCGCCGAGCTGTTTCACCGTCTCGACCCCTTTGTGTACGTCCTTGACCCTCGCGTAATAGAGCCAGGCCGGAGGCCCAGGCATCTCATCGGGCTTCTTGAAGATACCGCCGAGCGGGAATTCGCCCCCCTTCTGCTTGTACATCTGGTACATGCCCGCCTCGCCCATGTCCATCGCCTCGGTCTTCTCCCAGCCGAAGAGCTTTTGGTAGAACGAAAAAGCGGACTCGGGATTCGTCGTTGCGAGCTCGTGCCAGGAGAACTCACCGAGCTTCGCTGGCGAGGCGTCTCCGGGCGATTCGCTCGCCGGGGCATAAATGGCGATGAGGGCGCCCTGCGGGTCGGTAAAAACGCCGAAGCGGCCCACTTCGGGGATGTCCGTCGCGGGAACCTTGATTTTCGCGCCGAGCTCTTTGGCTTTGGCGAGTCTCTCGTCGACGTCGGACGTGAGGACGTAAGCAAGCCAGTGCGGCGGGGCCCCGGCCTTTCTCGCGTCCTCCGGCAGGGCGTTCACCCCTCCTATCGGGTTTTCGCCCACCGTCCACATCGTGTACGGCTGTCCTCCGAACTCCTGGGTCACCGTTCCCCAACCGACGAGCTTCTTATAGAAGGCCTGCGCGGCGCCGGGGTCCGTTGTCATGAGGTCGTACCAACAAAAACGTCCCTGATCTGCAGACATGAATGGCTCCTTTCTCCGAGCTCACAGGTATCATGCCTCAAAAGCCGGAACTTCGCCGATCGACGGCACAGGAGGCGCGACGGGTCTCGAGTCTCGGACGCGGCGATGAGCTACACTCTCGCCATGAGACGAGGTGTTTTCATCGCTCTTGCCATCGGAACGTTCTGCCCGGTTTACGGGCAGGACCTCGCGACCTTCGAGAAGTCGGTCACCGAGCATCGGCTCGAGAACGGTATGAGGTTCCTCATCGTCGAGCGCCGGGAAGTTCCCGTCGTTTCGTTTCACCTCTATGCCGACGTCGGCTCCGTCGACGAAGAGCTCGGCATCACCGGAATGGCGCACATGTTCGAGCATATGGCGTTCAAGGGAACGACGACCATCGGAACGAGAGACTACGAAAGGGAGAAGGCAGCGCTCGATGCCGTGGACCAAGCGCATGCGCGCCTGCGCGAGGCACGACTCTCGGGAGCCTCGCCCGAGCAGATCGAGAAGCTCGAGCGTGGGTTCGAGCAGGCTCAGGCGGATGCCGCTGAGTACAGCGCGAGTGACGAGCTCACCCAGGCCATCGAGCGCGCTGGGGGGACGGGGCTCAACGCGTCGACATCGAACGACGCCACGCGATATTTCGTGAGCCTTCCCTCGAACAAAGCCGAGCTCTGGTTCTCGCTCGAATCGGCCCGGTTTCTCGATCCCGTACTGCGCGAGTTCTACAAGGAGCGCGACGTGGTCATCGAGGAACGGCGAATGCGGGTCGAGAGCCAGCCGATAGGAAAGCTCCTCGAGGATTTTCTTTCGGTCGCCTACCTGGCGCACCCCTACGGGCGGCAGGCGATCGGCTGGCGGTCGGATCTGGAGAGCTTGACGCGCCGGCAGGCGGAGCGCTTTTTCCAGGAGCATTACACACCCTCCGATCTGATCGCGGTCGTGGTCGGTGATGTCGATTCCGCTGTCGCAGTGGGTTGGGCCGAGACCTACTTTGGCCGCATTCCCGACCGGCGGGCGGCCGATCCGATCTGGACGGTGGAGCCGCCTCAGCAGGGCGAGCGGCGCACCACCGTCTACGCCGAGAGCCAGCCGGTTTTGCTCATTGGCTACCACAAACCGGCCCTGCTCCATCCCGACGACGCCGTCTTCGACGCGGTTCAGGATGTGTTGTCGGGGGGACGGACCTCGCGGCTGTACCGAAGCCTGGTTCAGGACAAGAGGATTTCGGCCGGCGCGGGAGGGTTCCCAGGGTTTCCGGGCAACAAGTACCCGAACCTCTTCCTGTTCTTTTCGTTTCCGGCTCCGGGCCACACCAACGAGGAGAACGAGGAGGCCATGCTCGCCGAGATCGAGCTCTTGAAACAGGAGCTCGTTAGCGAGGAAGAGCTGTCCCGGGTGAAGGCAAGGGCAAGGGCGAATCTCATCGACGATCTCGACGGCAACTCCGGTCTCGCCGGTCAGCTCGCTGCCTACGAAGTCCTCACGGGCGACTGGCGGAACCTCTTCAAGAGCATCGAAGCGATCGAGCGCGTGTCGAGAGAGGACATCCAGCGCGTCGCCCGCGAATACTTCACTTCCAGAAATCGCACCGTCGGTTACCTCTTGCCCGACGAGGAGGTTCGATGATGATCCGCGTGGTGCTCTTCGCGTCGTTGCTCGGAGTCTTTGCCTCCTCGTCGGCCTCCGCCCAGAAGTACTACAAGGACCTGGTCTATCCGCCGCTCGCCGAGCTCCAGGTGCCCGAAGTCGAGCGGGTCGAGCTCGCGAACGGTTTGCGCCTCTATCTCCTCGAGGACCACTCGCTTCCCAAGGTCGAGGGGATGGCCCTGGTCCAGACGGGCTCGCGGCTCGAGCCGGCAGCCAAGGTGGGCCTCGCGAGCATCGTGGGGCAGGTATTGCGGACCGGCGGCTCGGTGAATCGGTCCGGTGAAGAGATCGACAGGCTCCTGGAGAACGTCGGTTCGGTCATCGAGACCGGCGTCGGCACGACGTCGGGAAGCGCAACCCTCTTTGCGCTTTCCGAGCATTTTCCGCTCGTCGTCGAGATATTGGCCGACGTGCTGCGCGAACCCGCCTTTCCCGAGGACAAGATCGAGCTGGCGAAAGTGCAAGAACGGACGGCGATCGCTCGTCGCAACGATGATGTCTCAGGAATCGCCAGTCGGGAGTTTCAGAAAGTCCTTTACGGCGGCGAGAGCCCTTACGCGCGCACCACGGAGTACGCGACGATCGAATCCATATCTCGTGACGACTTGCTCGACTTCCATCGCCGGTACTTCCTGCCGAATCGCATCCAGCTCGGTCTATGGGGTGACTTCGAGACCTCGGATGTGCGGGCGCTGGTCGAGCGGCATTTCGGCTCGTGGAATCGTGGCTCGTCGCCGGCGCCGGCTCTCCCCCAGGTCTCCCGCCCGACGCAGGGCGGGGTTTACTACATTTCCCGAGAAGACGTAAACCAGACGAGCCTCCGCATCGGCCACCTCGGAGGCCGTTACGACGATCCAGATTACTTCGCCCTGACGGTCATGTCGGAGATCCTTGGCGGAGGGTTCTCCTCGCGCCTCTTCCAGAGCGTTCGCTCGCAAAAAGCCCTCACCTACGGGGTGAGTGCCTCCTGGAACGCATCGTTCGACTACCCCGGGACCTTCACCGTCGCCAGCAGTACGAAGTCCGAGAGCACCCTGGAGACCATCGAGGCGATTCGGGACGAGATCGAGCGGATCGTCGCGGAGCCTGTATCCGAGGAGGAGCTTCGCATCGCGAAGGAAAGTCTCCTCAACTCCTTCGTGTTCAACTTTGCGAGCCGGGGGGCCATCGTGCGGAGGCTCATGACGTACGACTATTACGGTTATCCCAGTGATTTCCTCCAGAAATACCAGGAAAGCATCGACCGGGTGAGCGTCGACGACGTTCATCGTGTCGCGAGAAACCGTTTGAACGTCGGTGCGTTGCACGTTCTCGCCGTTGGACGCGAAGAAGACTTCGACGCTCCTCTGTCGACTCTGGGAGAAGTCGTCACCCTCGACATCACGATTCCCGAGCCCCCCGCCGTGGAGGCTCCGCCGCCAACCGAGGAGGCGCTCGAGAAGGGAAGAGAGATCCTCCGAAGGTTCGTCGCTTCGGTGGAGGAGAACGCGAGCCGACTCGGTGGGTTCAGCCTCTCGGGAGAGACCGTACTGAAGACGCCCCAGGGAGATCTGCCCGCACGGTTCGAGATTCAATTCCGGGCGCCCGAGCGCTACCGTGAGGTGGCGGTGCTACCGTTTGGCGAGATGGAGACCGTGCTCGACGGTTCGAACGGGTGGGCGTCGACGCCCCGCGGTGTCCAGGAACTGGATGACGATCAGAAACGACGAACCCGTGAGGGCATCTACCGACACTACCCCGGCCTCTTGTGGGCCGCGGCATCGGGAAAGGTGGAGGCGCAATCGCTCGCGGATGACGCGGTCCTGCTCCGCATCGGGGACGCGGCGATGCGGGCGCGGTTCGACCGAGCCACCGGTCGTCTCTTCGAGCTATCTCTTCCCGGGACCAACCTTCAGGGAGCACCCGTCACCGAGAAGCGCGAGTTCTCGGGTTATGACGAGATGGGTTTTCCGAGCGAGGTGCGCGTCTTCCACGACGGGGCTCTCGCGGCGGAAACCCGAATCGATTCGACCGCGATCGATCCCGATACCCCCGAAGAGCTCTTTCGAAAGCCGGAAGGAAGGTAGCTATGGGCAAGAGCGAGGTGGCCCCGCTCGTGAGGCGTCTCGGGGCGATGACCGAGGAGTCCGACGCCGTCACGTTGACGAGGGAAGAAGTAAGTCTTCTTCTCGAGGTTGCCGACAAGGCCCGAACCCTTCTCGCGAACGCTTACGCGATGCCCGCCGACGAGCTGGGCGTCAGGCTCAAGTCGGAGGACGCGGTCCGCCTGCAGTGGGCGCTCCAGCAGATCGGAGCGGGCGAGGGCTGGTCTCCCGAAGCCCAGGAGGTTTGAGCGATCGAGGGCCCACCAAGCCGCCTACCGGTCGCTCGTCTCCGTTCCCTTCAAGAAACGATCGAACCAGGCGACGTAACGCTCGAGGCGATCGCGCAAGTAGCTTGGCTTCGTCAGCCCGTGGAACTGACCGGGGTAGATCACGAGCTGGGTCTCGACCCCGAGACTCTTGAGGGCTTGATACATCTGCTCCGAGTTCAAGAGCGGCACGTTGAAGTCCTTCTCGCCGCAGAGGAAGAGCGTGGGCGTCCGGATGCGGTCGGCGTGATAAAACGGGTGGGAGATCTTCAAATAGGGCTGAATGTCCTTCCAGGGCAAGCCGATCTCGTTCTCGTACTGGCGGATGTACTGGTCGGTGCCATAGGCGGCCAGCATGTTCGCGACGCCCGCGCCGCTGACCGCCGCCTTGAACCGGCTATCGCGGGATATGGTGTAGTTCGTCGTCATGCCGCCATAGCTCCACCCTCCGATACCCAGGTGATCGGGGTCGGCGATGCCCTCGGCGACGACATGATCGACGGCGGCGAGCACGTCCTGCACCTCGAGATTTCCCCAGTCGGCCTCGATCGCGCGCGTGAACGCGAGCCCGCGCCCCGAGCTACCCCGATAGTTGGGGGCAATGACGACGTAGCCGTTCGCGGCGAGGATCTGCCAGGTGAAGTCGAACTCGTAACCGTCCTGACCCACCGGCCCGCCGTGGATGTAAGCGATGGTCGGATACTTTCGTCCTGGCTGGTAGTCCGGGGGCTTCACCATGACGCCGTTCACGATGGTGCCGTCGCGGCTTTCGAGCTCGATGCCCTCGAGGGCCCCGAGCTCGAGCTGCTCCATGAGCTCGTGGTTGTGGGTCGAGAGGGTGCGAAGCGATCCGTTCTCGAGCGCCATGATCTCGCCGGGTTGATCGGGAGTCGTGGAGACGACGGCAATCCGGGATCCACTCATCGTCAAGTCTCTCACCACGCCGCGGGTATCGATCAGCCGCTCGACTTCGCCCCCTTCCGCGGGAACTCGGGCCACGACCTGACGGCGATCGTCCTCGAGCAGGAAGTGGAGCGACTTCCCATCTGAGGACCACGTGGGGTTGGATACCGGGCGGTCGAGCTCCGGCGTGACGAGTCGAGGCTCTCCCCCGGCAAGAGGAATCACCGCAAGCCTTGCCATGTCGTATGAGGTGTAGCTCACCGACGAGCCCATCAGGTAGGCGATCCGTTCTCCATCGGGGCTGAAGGCCGCGGGGCTTCCCCACCCCGGCTCGTTGTCCACACCCTCGAAACGCGTGAGCTGGCGCGGTGTCGCCCCCGCCTTGGCTTCGATCAGGAAGATGTCCCAGTTCTCGTTCCGATCCGGATCTCCCTGGCGTTTGGAGGAGAAGGCGATCGAAGTGCCGTCCGGCGACCAGGAGGGGAGCCCCTCGTCGTAGTCGCCCGGGGTGAGGAGATCCGATGTCGCCGTGGCGACGTCGTACAGATACAGATGATCCCGCAAACGGCGCAGATATCCTTCGCGATCCTGCTTGAACTGATATCGGTCGATGACGATGGGCTTCGGCGTCTTCTTCTTGGCGGTGGCGTCCTTCTCGGCGGACTCGTCCGGGTCCGGATCCGACGCAATGATGGCGAGCCGTCCGCCCTCGGGACTCCAAGCGTAGTCCGACACGCCGCCGGGATAATCGGTTAGTTTCCGCGCCTCGCCTCCCGCCCGGTCGAGAAGCCAGACCTGGCTCTTGGCATCTTCTTCCGTGCCACGGCTTGCGAGGAAAGAAAGATAACGCCCGTCGGGACTGAACCGGGGACGGCTCTCGCTCTCGTCCGTATAGGTGAGCTGGATCGTTCGGCGGCCGTCCCAGCTCGTCATCCATAGATCCCCGCTGATTCGATCGTCCTCGAGATCCGAAGTGCGAACGACGTAGGCGACCCAGTCCCCTTCGGGCGACAGCTGCGGATCGGATACCGACCGGAGAGCGGCCAGATCCGAAAAAGCCAGACGCCGTTTTTCGGCTGCTCTGACCGTGTCGAGAGCTCCACAAGCGAAAGCCACCACGAAAACGCGGACCGTGAGCCGAAAGAGCCCGTTTCTTGTCATGGGATCCTCATCCTTTGAAGGAACGTAACGTACCAGACTCCGCATAAGTGCTCAATGCCGTGGCGGGACCCGTAATCGATCGTACCGCCACGGCTCGGCTGCTTACGGCGCGGCAACTATTCGCACTTCGTGCTCACATCTCATGCCCTCGAAGCAGCCCGAATGCGGACGATTGCGCCGGGCTCGCTCCGCTCGCGCAGGCTGCACTGCACTTTTCATCAGCCTGCTAGCGCGCACCTTTTTCCCGGCTGATAGTATCTCGACGTGCGTCTGCCGCTCGAGCCACCCATCCGGCCCATGCTCGCCAAACTGGTGGAGACGCTCCCCGATGGAGACGGCTGGCTCTACGAGCCGAAATGGGATGGCTTCCGCGTGTTGCTCTTTCGCGACGGGGCGGAGTGGCTCCTGCAGAGCCGCGACCTGAAGCCGTTGAATCGCTATTTCCCCGAGCTCGAGCCGCCTCTCAAAACCGAGCTTCCCGCGCGGGTGATCCTGGACGGGGAGCTCGTCATCGTGGGCGAGGCGGGGCTCGAG
>DASPGQ010000139.1 GCA_035620555.1 Vicinamibacteria bacterium | reverse complement strand
GAGGGGGTCAGCGACCGATGTGTGGAAGCGCTGGCGGACGTCTTTCTCGACAACGACGGCCATCGGCAGTTCGACTTCGAGGTCGAGGTCGGGGAAGAGCCGAGGAGCTACCAGGCGCGCTTCGCCCGAGCGACGACGAGCGAGGTCCTGGTGATCATCCGCGATCGGACTCGGTTCGAGAACACCGTGACCTCCCGGGCGCGTTATCACACCATACTGGACAACACCCTCGACCCGGTCGTCACCGTCACGCCCTCGGGCGAGGTTCGGTACATGAATCCCGCCTGTCGCACTCTTCTCCGAGTCCGTGACCCCCAGGACGCGATCCTGCATCTGCGCAACTTTCTCCCCGCCTGGGCGGAATCGCTCGTCTTCTCCACCGCTATTCCTGCAGCGGTCGAGGACGGCGTATGGCAAGGTGATGCCGCTCTGGTCGGGTCGCGCGACGAAGAAGAAACTCCGGTCGCATTGACCGCGGTCTCCCATCGCACTCGAACCGGTGAGATCGATCTCATCTCCTTCATTGCCCGCGACCAGTCGGAACAGAAACGATTCGACGATCGGCTCTCTTTCCTCGCCGACCACGATCCGCTGACGTCGCTGTACAGCCGACGTCGCTTCGTCGAGGATCTGGCTCGCGAGATTGCCCGCGCTCAACGAGCCGGCACCGGTGGGGCCGTGGTCGTGATGGATCTCGATGACTTCCGCTACGTAAACGACAGCGTCGGTCATCGCAATGGAGATCGCTTTCTCGCCAGCCTGGCGCAACTCCTGAAGAAGACGGTCAGGGCGAACGATCTTCTCGCTCGCCTCGACGGGGACGAGTTCGCGATTCTGGTCACCGAGACGCAACCGAGCCGCGTGGACTTCATCGTCGAAAGGCTTCTGAAAGCCGTACGCAACCACTTCGTGCGGGTGGGCGAGCAGCCGATCGGGGTAACCGCCAGCGCCGGTGTCGTGCTGTTTCCCGAAAAACGTATCGAGGTCGAAGAGCTGCTCGCGAATGCAGACCAAGCGCTCCATCTCGCCAAGCGTCGCGGCCGCGATCAATTCGTGCTCTTCAAGCCCGACGAGCAATGGCAAGCGAGGGTAGACTCCAGGCTGGCGGACGAAAAACTGATCCGCGACGCCCTGGCCCGCGAGCGATTCGTGCTCTACGCTCAGCCCATCCTGGACTTGCGCGCGAACCAGGTCACGCAGTACGAGGTTCTCCTCCGCATGCTGGGTGAGAACGACGAGCTCATTCCCCCCGCTTCGTTTCTCCCGTCCGCCGAGCGGTTCGGCCTGATCCGTTCGCTCGACCGCTGGGTGGTCCGCCAGTCGATCCAACTCCTCGGACGACAGAGCAAGATTGGCAACCGCCTGCGTCTATCGGTGAACTTGTCAGGAAAGTCGTTGGGCGACTTCGAGCTGACCACGCTCATCGAGAACGAGCTCAAGGCAAACGGCGTCGACCCCGGACAGCTCACCCTCGAGATCACGGAAACGGCCGCGATTACCGATCAGGAGCGGGCGAAGATATTCGCCATCGCTCTGAAGCAGATCGGATGTCGCCTGGCGCTCGACGATTTCGGCGTCGGCCTGTCCAACATGAACAACGTCAAGCAGCTTCCCGTCGATTATCTCAAGATCGATGGAAGCTTCATCAAGGACCTCCCCAACAACCGCATCGATCAGCACCTGGTGAGGGCGATCGTCGAGATCGCTCGCGGGCTACGGAAGCGTACCGTGGCGGAGTTCGTCGGCAACGAAGACACCCTCAACGTGATCCGAAACGCCGGCGTGGACTTCGCCCAGGGCTTCCACGTCGCCAAGCCCGACGTACTGGAGAAATTTCTGCCCAGTCCCAGCGCGGCGTGAGCCCGTCGCGCTCGATCGACGGTGCCGCGGCTTGGGGAGTTGCGCTTGCGGTCGAGCGGACGCCACGGGAATTTGGCATCTCGTCGGCGAAAGGTGCACAATGGCCTATGAGAACCCGGCGTCCGCGCCCCGCCGGGCTGGTCGCGTTCCTGGTGCTGACAGCTGGCCCGTCGGCGGCACAAGAGGCGGACTTCCTCTTCAGTGCGCCCCGTGGCTCCTTCTCGCTTCGCGGCGGATGGCTCTTCGCCTCGACGGGTAGTGACATCTACTCATTCTTCGGGGACCTGCTCACCGTCGAGTCCAGCGACTTCGACGCGCCGTTGTTCGGAGCGGACGTCGCATTCGCCATCCACCCGCGTTTGGACGCCGTCGTCGGATTCGATTTCAATCGGGCCAAGATCGCCTCCGAGTATCGCGATCTGGTCGAGGACAACGATCTTCCGATTACCCAACAAACGGAGTTGACGACGGTGCCCATCATGGGCAGTCTCAAGCTCTATCTCGCACCGCGAGGTCGCGAGGTCAGCCGCTACGCCTTCGTCCCCGCCGCGGTGCGACCTTATGTGGGCGGCGGCGGCGGGTTTCTCTGGTACAAGCTCGAGCAGTTCGGCGACTTCGTCGATTTCACCGATCTCGCGATTTTTTCCACGCAACTGGGCTCCGATGGTTTCGGCCTCGAAGCACATGTTTTCGGTGGCGCCGAAGTGCGCCTCGCACCCCGTATCTATCTCGCGTTCGAGGGACGCTATCTCTGGTCGGACGCGGAGCTCGATGCTGACTTCATTGGATTCGAGCCGATCGACCTTTCCGGGCTGCGAACCAGCGTCGGCATCAACTTCAATTTCTGAAGACCGAAGGAGGGACGCCATGATCGCCTTGATGTTATGGGCCACGCTAATCCCCTCCCAGGACGTCGACTCGAAATGGACGCCCTGGCTCGGCTGCTTCCGATTGATCGAGGACGAAAGTCGCGAGCCGGTGCTCGGGCTCCCTGACGAGGAGCTCGTTCCCGAAACACCGGTGACACCCATTGGCCGCGTCTGTCTGGTGCCCGATTCCGGCGGCGTGCGGGTTACCGCCTTCCAGCAGGGGGTCGCTTTTCTCGAGAGGATTCAGATCGCCGATGGCGAGCGGCGTACCATCGAGGAAGGAAACTGCACGGGATGGCAATCCCTGCAGTGGTCGGCTGACGGCCGACGGCTTTTCACGCTGTCGGAGATCACCTGTGAAGAAGGCCGGAGACGAACTCTGTCGGGTATCAGCCTGTTCGTCGGGTCCCGCTGGATCGAGATCGAGTCGGTCGAGTCAGGTGAGGCTCGAGCCGTGCTCGTTCGTCGATACCTGCCCGCGGGCGAGGACGAGACCATGGAGCTGACAGGACTCCCCATGGAGACGTTGCGCGACGCAGCCCGCGCGCGTATGGCCGCGGGAGGGGCGCTGTCTACGAAAGACGTCATCGAGGCGGACCGCTACGTGGCTACGGCGGCGGTGGAGGCAGCAATCACCGAGATCGGCAGCGGCTTCGCTCTGAACTCCGACGAACTGGTTCGGCTCGACGAAGCCGGAGTGTCTCCCGCCCTCATCGATCTGATGATCGCGCTGTCCTACCCCGACCGGTTCGAGGTACGTCGGAGTGCCCCGGGCGGTGCGACCCCGCTCTTCGACCCGTACTATGACCCGTATTTTGCCGGCCCGTGGGCCTACCCCTATTACTACGCTCCATTCGGCTATTACTACTGGTACGCTCCCTACGATCCGATCTACGTCGTTCCGCCGGTCTCATCGCCGGGGGTCTCGATAGGACGGGTCGTCGAGGGCCGCGGGTACACCCGAGTGAGCCGCCGGGAACCTTCCGAGGGGGGGCGTCGTGCGAAATGGCGCGACGGCTCGGACGGCGGCGGCTCGGTCGGAAGCTCCGATGGGAGCTCGTCGGGCGCGGTCGCCACACCCTCGGGTTACTCACGGAGCGGTTCGTCGGAACGGAGCGCGAAACCGAAGCAGCAATAGCAGGGTCTCACCCGGCGCGCGCTCCGTTGGGAACGGCTTCTTCCGGAACGGCGAGCCGCGGGCGAATTCCGTCCGCGTACCCGATGTCGAACAGCATCGCTTCGGATCGCTCGCCCCGCATGCGGCGGGGTTTCAGATTCACGACGAAGAGCGCTTGCTTTCCCACGAGCCCGCTAGGGTCCTCCCGCTCCTTCTTGAGGCCCGCAAGCACCTGCCGCTTCTGATCCCCGAAGTCGACCGAAAGCTTCATCACCTCGTCGGCGCCTTCGATTTGCTCGACCGACTCGATCGTGCCCACACGGATATCGACCTTCTCGAGATCCCGAACGGTGATCATGGATTTGATTGGAGCGGGCTTCACG
>DASPGQ010000138.1 GCA_035620555.1 Vicinamibacteria bacterium | reverse complement strand
GTACGGCCGTGAGCGCGGAAGAGCGTCGAGAACGCGCCGAGCTGAAACCAGCGGACGTGGAGCTCGCCGGTGTACTCGGCCGTGGGAACGAAGCCGCCGATGTCGAAACCCCAAAACGGAATGCCGGAGAGCGCGGCATTGATCGCGACGGGCACGTGGGTTCTGAGAGTCTCCCAGGTCGAGTAGACATCGCCCGACCAGAGGAAGGCTCCGTAGCGTTGCATCCCGGCGTAGCCGTTTCGATGAAGCGCATAAGGACGCTCGTTCGGGCGAACCTTCTGCATGCCTTCCCAGTACATTCGGATTCGGTTGAGCCGCGACGGCGCGTCGTAGCCGTCGCCCTGGTCGGGCCAGAAACCGTCGACTCCGATTTCCATCAGCGACTCGTGGTACTGCCAGTAACAGCCGACGTGGCGCTCTTCGGGCCATCGGTCCTCGGCATCACGACCGCTCGGCTCGGGCCTGGTGCAGGCGTCCGCCACCGTGCCCGCGAGACTCCTGCCTTCGATGACGATATGCAGGACGACTTTGAAATCGAGCTCATGGAGCTCATCGATCTGGTTCTTCGGATCGGGAAAATTCGTCGGATGAAAGGTGAACTCTCCGTTGCGCGTGTTCCACCCCGAAGGGGTGAACTGTGTCCCCAAGTAGATGAGCGCATCACAAGGGAGCGACTTATCACGAAGCGTCCTCGCCACCCAGCGGATCTCGTCGGGCCCCTGGAGCGTACGGTGGGACTGCTGGTAGCCGAACGTCCAGCGAGCGGGCATCTCGGCGTAGCCCGTGATCCGCGCGTATTCTCCCAGGATTACCGCCGGGTTGTCCGATGAAATGACGAAGATATCGAGCGGCGCCACCTCACCGGAGGAGTCGACGAGCATGCGGCCTTCGCTTCCGGTGAAGTCGAACCTGCCGAGAGGCTGATGGATGTACAAACCCCATCCGTCCGTCCCGACGAGCCACTGGATGGGCACCCGTCCGCCGTGCGTACGAAGGTGGTATCCCCGCTGGCCGTTTCGCATCTCATCGACCGAGCCCTTGCGATCGAACTGCGGTCCGCCTTCGCCCATGCCGAGGAGCCGACCTTGGGGGAGGAGGAAAGAGACGTCGTCGGCGGACCGGTCCATCGTGAGCCGTTGCACGACGCGTCCCGACGCGGTCTCGATGTGAAGCGCCGGGGGTTCCTCGGAGAAGCGAACGCGAAGCTCGCCGGCGGTGGTCCCGAACGTTCCGCGCTCTCGGCGACGCGTCGGCGTATCGCTCTCTGCGAATTCGACGAGAGCACCGTCGTCGGGCACCTCGGTTCCGCGGCCGTCGACGAGAGGGTGCACCGTGATGCGCACGGTCGACGGGCCGATCGATGTGACCACGATCTCGACCTCGCGTCCACCGATGACGATGGGAGCGTCTTGACCCCGAATGGCTCGCGAGAGGACGAGCCCGGCACCCGCGGCGCCGAGCGTGGCCAGTGCGCTTCTACGCGTCCATCGCCGGGACATTGGACTCGCACCCTAAGCCGAGGCGGTAGCGGCGTCAAGTGGAGCGAGAAGGGTGTGATGTCCGCCCGGCGGGGGCCTTATCGGTCTGGTTCCCATCGTCAGTATAGAATTGCCTGGAATCCCGACCGCCATATCACGGTCGGGCAAGTACGGGAGCAAAGCCATGGAGATGCCGAAACCTACCGCGGACCATCGGAAACTCGAAAGACTCGCCGGGACCTGGAGAGGATCGGAGACGATGCATCCTTCGCCGTGGGATCCCAAGGGCGGCGTGGCACAGGGAACCACCCGGGGCCGTATGGCACTCGGTGGATTTGCGGTCATCGTCGACTATGAGCAGTCGCGAGATGGAAAGCGCACTTTCGAAGGTCACGGCGTGTACACCTGGGACGCCCGCGCCGGCCAGGTCGTGTTGCATTGGTTCGACAGCATGGGCCAGGGAGCCGAGGAGTTTCGCGGCTCATGGGAGGGCGATCGACTCCGGCTCGCGAGCCAGAACGCCATGGGCCACGCCCGCATGAACTATGACTTCGGCAAGCCGGGCGAGCTCGTCTCGAGTATGGAGATGTCCCAGGACGGCGAGAATTGGTCGAAACTGTTCGACGGAAGCTACACGCGGGAGGGCTGATCGTCACCTCTCGCCGTCGCCCGTCGCGATGCTTTGCCTCGGCCTCGGCTAGTACTCTACCGCCAGCTTTCATCGAGTCCGGGCTCGAAGCTCATTTCGGGCGCCCACCCGACGAGAAAGGAGGGGGTAATGAATTTCGGTGAATGGGTCGCCACTCTTCAAGCGGCACTCGAGAACGTCCTCGTCAGCGTTTCCGCTTACCTGCCGCGCCTCCTGGGTGCACTTCTCGTCCTGGCGGTCGGCTGGATTCTCGGGAAATTGCTTCGCTACGGAGTGGAGCGCCTCATCCGGCGTGCGCAGGCCGTCGTACCGGCCCGCGTTCTGGAAGGGGAGCGCGTGGAGTGGGGCCGTTTCGTGGTCCGTGTCGTGGGCGGACTGGTGTTCTGGCTGGTTCTTCTTTTCGCCGCCGGATCTGCGGCTGAGCTCCTCGGCTTTGCCGCCCTGACGGGAGCACTCAGTGGCTTCGCCAGCTACGTGCCCCGCCTGATCGCCGCGGTGCTCGTTCTGCTCGGCGGATTCATCGCCGGGGGTCTCGCGGCGAGCTGGATTCGAGGTGCCGCACGTTCCGCTCGAATCGCCTATGGAGATTCGGTGGCAACCGTCGCGCGGGCGGCCATCGTCCTCGTCGCTTCGGTGGTGGCGCTCGCGCAGGCGGGAATCGACAGCACCCTCCTCGTCGTGGCCGTGGGCACGGTCCTCGGTGCTTTCCTGGGTTCGGTCGCGCTCGCTTTCGGGCTCGGTGCACGGGCAACGGTGGCCAACATCATCGGCTCTCATTATTTCCAGCAGGCGTACAAAGTGAGCCAGCGAATCCGTATCGGCAAGCACGAGGGGCGCATCCTGGAGATACGACCGACCGGAGTCCTTCTGGATACCTCCGAGGGAGTGACGCTCGTTCCCGCGAGCGAGTTCAGCGAACAGACGACCGTACTGCTGTCCGAGGACGCATCGTGAACCTGGAGAAGAACATCGCCGACACCTTCGCGACCTCGCGCCCGAGCGACGCCGCACGCGTGCTCGAAACACTTGGCGAGAACGATTTGCGCGAGCTTCTCGACGAGAGTGATCTTCGTGCCGCGGCAACCGTCGTCGAAGCTTTGACGCCGCTCGAGGCATCGCGATGTCTGTGCCTGGTGTCGGCATCCCGGGCCGCGGAGATCCTGTACGAGCTTCCCCTCGATCGCGCGGCCGATCTGCTCCGACGTGTCGGAGAGGGTGCCCGAGAAGCCATTCTCTCTCACCTACCCGAGCCGCGACGGCGACCCCTCCAGAAGTTGTTGAGCTTTCCCGAGCAGACCGCCGGGGCGATGATGGAGCCGCGGGTCGAGTCGTTTCCCCAGGGCATGACCGTGGAAGCGACTCTTCGCAAGATTCGCCAGCCGGGAAGCCATCTTCGTTATTACCTCTATATCCTCGATGACGATCTCGTGCTCACCGGGGTGGCGAGCTTGCGCGAGATCGCTTCGGCGTCCGTCCGCAAGACGCTGCGATCCATCATGACGCGGCCGGTTCACTCTCTATCCGCTCGCGCCGGCAAGAATGCCATCCTCGAGCATCCCGGGTGGCGACGATACCCCCTTCTTCCCGTAGTCGACGAAGCCGGCCGTCTCATCGGCGTGTTCCGCTACGAGACGTTTCGACGACTCCAGGGGCTTCCCGATCTGGAGGAGGCCTCCCCATTGCGAGTCGCCCTCGCGGTGGGCGAGCTCTTCTGGCTGGGCGCATCGGGGTTGCTGCGAGGGTTGGAAGAGCGAATCCCACCGCCGCAACGAGAGGAGGCCTAGCATGGCCGGAGCCGTTCGTGCACTCGTCGAGAAAGCCCTCGAGATCGAGCCGGAGCGAGTCGCGGATGCCATCGAGACCGCAACGCTGGAGGAAGCAAAGAGGCTCGTCGCGGACTATCCCGGACCGCACTGGACGAAAGTCCTCCCCGCGTTGTCCTCGGAGCGGGCAACCGCGATCCTGGAGGCGATCCCCACGGAAGCGGGAGGGGTGCTCCTGGAATCGCTGGATGTCTCGACCGCCGCCGCCATGGTGTCACGGTTGAGCCCGGAGGCCCGGGAAAGACTCCTGGGCGCCGTGAAGAGAAGTGTCGCCTCGGAGCTGAACACGCTTCTCGAGTTTCCTCACAACACTGCCGGTCGTCTCATGGACCCGCGGGTGATGACTTTCGGTCCGAGAACGACAGCGGGGCAGGTCCTCGATCAGATCCGTTCCAGCCAGAAGCGGGTCTTCGAGGTATTCGTCGTCGACGCCCAGGGCGTTCTCCTCGGTACCGTCCCGATGCAGGAGATCGCGGTGGCTCCGGCGTCCGAATCGATCGGTGAGCTGCAACGGCCCCCCACGAGTATCGTCCGCGCGATGTCGACTCGAGAAGAAGTCGTGGAGATCCTCGAGACGAAGAAGACACCGGCGCTTCCCGTAGTGGATTTCAGCGGGCGGCTCCTCGGGGTGATTCGATACGACGCGCTCATTGCGGCAACCCAGGAGGAGGCGAGCGTCGATATTCAGACGATGGTGGGAGCGAGCAAAGAAGAGCGTGCCCTGTCGAAAGTCCACTTTGCTGTCAGAAAGCGTCTTCCGTGGCTCCAGGTCAATCTGGGAACGGCTTTTCTCGCGGCTTCCGTCGTGGGAATCTTCGAGTCCATCATCGCACAATTCACCGCCCTGGCCGTGCTCCTTCCAGTCGTCGCCGGCCAATCGGGGAACACCGGAGCTCAGGCGCTGGCGGTCACCATGAGGGGCCTTGCCCTTCGAGAGATCCAGGTTCGCCACTGGCTTGCCGTGATCTTCAAGGAGTTCCGCGTCGGTCTCCTGAACGGCGTGGCGGTGGCGGCGACGACTTCGGCCTTCGTGTTTCTCTGGAGCCGGTCGATCGGCCTCGCCCTGGTGATCGGCATTTCCATGGTCCTGTCGATGGCGCTTGCGGGCCTTTCCGGAGGGGCCATCCCGATGGTGCTCACCGCTCTCGGGCAGGATCCGGCGCAGTCCTCATCGATCATCTTGACGACCGTGACCGACGTCGTGGGGTTCTTCAGCTTTCTCGGAATCGCCACGCTGCTCGCGAGCACTCTGTAGGAAGGCTCCCATTCCCGGGAGCTTCATCTCACGGGTCCGGATTGCCAGAACGCTTGGAAGACGCGGTCTTTGTTCCAGGCGCGGAATTACCGGAGTCCGAGGATTTGATCTTCGCGAGCTCATCCCGGGCCTGGCCCAACGCCTCCCTGCACGATTCGAGCTCCCGGTCGGAATCGATGAGCAATCGCTTGAGCTCGTTGTCGCGGAGAAGGTCGTCGTGTCCCATAGCGGCCATGGCTCGTTTGGTGCATTGCTCGATCTCCGAGGGTTCCGCGTTCGCCCAGATGATCTCGCAGGCGCGGCGCAGGTGCCCCAGCGCCTCTGCGGTGCTGGAATGCCCCGCGGAAGGAGCGGCG
>DASPGQ010000137.1 GCA_035620555.1 Vicinamibacteria bacterium | reverse complement strand
ATTTCGAGCGGTTTGTCGATCTCGAGCGTAGCGCGGCAGTGCTCGGCGACGTCGTGGACTGCCGGGGTCATCGAAGGAGTCAATCGTACGGATGTCCCCAGAAGGAGGCGACGCGTCTGTTCGACCTTCGTGCGCCGATGGCGGTCGATCAGCCCCGAGATGTAGGGGTCGCTCAGGATGAGCTTGGCGAGATCGCTCTCGCCTCGAGCTCGCAGCTTGTCGCGGAGGGTCGGGTTTTCTTCCACGAGGCGAGGATATCAGGTTTCCTCTTTCACTCCTCAGGGGGCGGCGTGGAGACCGAGGCGGCCTTCGAGATCGATCGGGTTTCCATCGATGTCGGTGAGGGGACGCGGCGGGTGACTCCGAGCCGTCCACAGGCTGACCGTGACCAGCGCCACGGCGGCGAGGATCACCGCCGCCACGTCTCCGGCATCTTGACCGGTGGCAACCTTACATATGAAATACGTGACGAAGCCAACGCCCATGGCCGAAAGCGCACCCGGCGTGTTCGCTCGCTTCCACCACAGTCCCGCCATGAAAGGCACGAACAAAACCACCAGGAGAAAGGCAAACGACTCCACGAGAAGCTCATAAGCTCTCGGAAGCGCTAGCGCGATCCCGAGCGCGAGGAAACCCACCACCGGTACCGAGCGCTGGCTCCATGTCAGCACGCTCTCTTGGGTGACGCCGGGGCGGAAGTAACGCAGCAAGTTCTGGCCAATGAGGCTCGAAGGCACCAGCAGCGCGCTATCCGCGCTGCTCATGACCGCCGACATCAGCGCTCCCAGGAAGAGCGCCATCAGCGGTACCGGCAGAAACTGTCGCGCCATGATCGGGATCACCAGCTCGGGATCTTCGATAGCCAGCTCCGGTAGCAGGATCGTGGCCGCGAGTCCCACGATGAGGGGAATGATTCCGAAGGTGAGATAGAAGACTCCCGAGAGGTAGGCGCTATTCTGCGCCACCCGCTCGTCGCGGCTCGCGAACGAGCGCTGCAGCAGATCCTGTCCCGCCAGGTTGCCGAGCCCGATCACGATCCAGGCTCTGAACCAGTTCAGCCACTCGAGTCCGTCCGAATCGACGGGAGGGAGGAGGTTGAAAGAACCATCGGGCACGGCCTCGAGATAGGCCGAGATCCCGCCGCAGGCGGCGATCACGAGAGGCAGCATGACCAGAAGGCCCAGGATGAGAATGAGGATCTGCAGGAAATCGGTAACGGTGACCGCCCACATCCCGCCGACGTAAGTGTAGGTGATCACGACGATCGCGCCGATGACCATTCCGAGAGTGGGATCGAGGTCCGCGAGCGAGTAGAGCACCTTGCCGATCACGACGATCTGGGTGGCGGTCCAGCCGGCGTAGGTGAGGATCAGAGCCACGCTCGACACCAGATCGCACTGCCGCCCGTACCGTAGCCGGAAGAAATCGGAGACCGTGAGAAGCTTCATCCGGCGGACGGTCCGGACGACGACGAGACCGGCGATCAACAGGCAAAGGCCGGCCCCGAACGGATCCGGGATCACGCCGTAGAAACCTTGCTCGTAGGCGGTGCCACCCGCGCCGAGGACCGTCGCGCCTCCGAACCAGGTGGCGGAAAGGGTCGCCGTGGCGAGCCACAGGGGCAGCCGGCGCCCCGCGACGATGAAGTCGGAAGACTCGTGAATGCGCCTCTGCGCCCAAAAGCCCACCGCGATCATGGCCGACATGTACAGGCCGGCTCCCCCCCAAATCAGCATGTGATCGCTCAACGGCGCCTCCGCGGAAAGTCGGCATATTAGGTACACAGTTGAAGGGCGTCAAACTCAACCCGAGAGAGGGCGACTTTGGATTCGAATCGCACCACGCCCGGAGCTAGAATCTCCCCTCTCATATGAATCTTTCATTACTCATTTTCAGCCTCGTGACCCTTCTTGGAGCGCAAGATCCCTGCGCGCGTCCGACTAACGCCATCGTGGCCGAGAACTGCATGCCCGGGAGTCCCTCGACCGAATGGGACATCGACACCTCCGGCGACCCGAGCATCCAGGGTTTCGCCACCGACATCAGCATTCAGCGTGGCGAGACGATCCACTTCAAGATCCAGACCGACGCTACGGACTACCGCATCGACATCTACCGCATGGGCTACTACGGCGGTATGGGTGCTCGACGAGTAGCCACGATCGCACCATCCGTGTCGCTCCCGCAGCAACAGCCCGATTGTTTGACCGATGCCGACACGCGGCTCTTCGATTGCGGCAACTGGCAGATCTCGGCGTCGTGGCGCGTCCCCGGTGACGCAGTATCCGGGATCTACTTCGCCCGGCTCGTGCGAGAGGACCCCGCAGCGATGGAAGAAGAAGCCGAAGCGTGGCCCCACGCGTACGGAGCGCTCGGTTTCGGCCGTCTCGCGAACGAGCTCGACGAGCCCCGGGCGAGTCATATCTATTTCATCGTGAGAGACGACGCGTCCCGCTCCGATGTGCTCTTCCAGACGTCGGATACGACCTGGCAAGCCTACAACCGATACGGCGGAACGAGCACCTACGGCACCTTCGATCCCGCTGCGCCGGCGGAGCGGGCTTACAAGGTCAGCTACAACCGCCCCTTTGCCAATCGCGAGTATCGCGCCGTCAATCTCGTCTTCAATGCCGAGTACCCCATGGTGCGCTGGCTCGAGGCCAATGGCTACGACGTGACCTACGCAACCGGCGTCGATACCGAACGTCGAGGTGAGAAGCTCGTCCAGCACAAATTGTTCCTATCGGTGGGCCATGACGAATACTGGTCCGGCCGGCAGCGCGCGAACGTGGAAGCCGCGCGCGACGCCGGAGTCCACCTCGGATTCTTCAGCGGAAACGAGATCTTCTGGAAAATCCGCTGGGAGCCGAGCATCGACGGCAGCGGAACACCTCATCGCACGCTGGTTTGCTACAAGGAGACCCATGACGGGCGGAAGATCGATCCGCTTCCCGATGTCTGGACCGGGACCTGGCGGGATTCCCGTCCTTTCAATCCCGAAGGAGCGCAACCGGAGAATGCCTTGATTGGTCAGATCTTCACCGTGAACGCCTGGCGGTACGATCCGATTCTCGTCCCCGCCGCCTACTCACGTCTGCGCTTTTGGCGCAGCACCGACATCGCGAGACTCCGGCCGGGCGAGACCGCGCGGCTCGATGGCGCCAATCTCGGTCACGAGTGGGACGAGGATCTGGACAACGGATTTCGTCCTCCGGGACTCATGCATCTCTCGGAGACGACGGTGGACAACGTTCACTACATCCACGACCATGGTTCCGTCTATCGCTCGGGAACCGCCACGCACCACTTGACTCTCTACCGACACGAGAGCGGTGCGCTCGTCTTCGGCGCCGGCACTCTTCAGTGGTCTTGGGGTCTAGACGCCCATCATGACAACGAGACGGGACTTCCGGCGCGCATCGGGGCGGGAAGCTCCGGTCGTTTCGGCAAGTCCAATCGCAGCGTCCGTGTGGGAGTGGATCTGAGGGCTCCCGACACCCGGGTGCAGCAGGCCACGGTCAACCTGTTCGCCGATATGGGCGTGCAGCCCTCTACGCTCCAACCAGGTTTGGTACTCGCAACCCCGTCCACCGACGAGACGCCGCCGATGTCGACCATTGTTTGGCCCGAACCCGGTACGGTTCTTTCGGAGGGGCGACACCGGATCCGTGGCCGGGCATCGGATGAGGGCGGCGGGGTCGTTGCCGGGATCGAGGTCTCCGTCGACGGGGGACAGAGATGGCATCCCGCAAGCGGATGGGACGATTGGACCTACGAGTGGGAAGCTTCGACTGCAGCGGCGCCAGCGATCCTCCGGAGCCGAGCGGTGGACGACAGCGGCAACCTCGAGTCACCGGGTCCCGGCGTCCAGGTTCGTGTCGAAGCCGATCGCCCATGAGACGGCCAGCCTACGACGGGACACGGCCCGTTCTGTGCCTGAGGGTCTCGAGCGTAAGTTCCTCCGGGTTGAACAACCACTCTGAAGGTTAGTCCCAGCTCGCCGCGACCATGGGCGCTCGCGTCTGTTATCAGTAAGCCGTGAGGATCGCGGCGATGGTGACAATGCTGTCGAAGAAATGCCCCAGACGGAGGTTCTCGTTGGGGCTGTGCTGGTTGTTGTCGAAATTGACCGTGGGAACGTTCAACGCGGGAAAGCCGAGCTCGTTGATGAACTGAGCGATGGGAACCGTTCCGCCGCTCGTCCGTTTGCGGACCGGGGGCTCACCCCACATCTCGGTGATCGCCTCGACCATGCGAACCGCCTCGGGATTGTCGAGCTCGGTGCGGTAGGCGTTGGAGCCAGCACTGCGGCGAACGCGAACGATACGCCCGCGGGCCGCGCGGGTCGCGTCGTCCGGGTCTTCGGCCACGATGTGGTATCCCTGCGCCTCGATGTGCCTTCGGATTTTCTCGTACATCGCGTCCGCGTCCGTCTCTTTCACGAGACGCACGTCGACCGCGGCGATCGCCTGATCGGGAACGATGGTGCGGGCCTCGGAGCCGACCCACGCGCTCAGGAGTCCTCGGACGTTCAGCGAGGGATACTGGATGGCCTCCTGCAAGGTGTCGCCGACCTCTTCGGCCTCGGAGAAGCCGAGGAAACGCTTCAGCTCCTCGAGATCGTCGGGGACGGAATCGAGCACCGTGCGTTCGTCGGGGCCAATCTCGATCCCCTCGTAGAAGCCTTCGATCAGGACACGTCCCCCGTCGTCCTTCATCGAAGCCAGGAGCCGCGCGAGGCGCATCGCCGGATTGGGCGCCCAGTTTCCATAGTGACCGCTGTGAAGGGGGACCCTCGGTCCGTAGACCGTGAGCTCAAGAGTGAGGATGCCCCGCGCGCCGTAGACGACGGTGGGCTTCCCGCTCTGATGGAGCGGGCCGTCGAGAACCAGCATCAAGTCGGCTTCGAGCTTGTCGCGAAACCGACCGATCGCAGGAGCGAGGTTGGGCGAGCCCGCTTCCTCCTCCCCATCGAGGATGACGCGAACCTTGGCGCTCGGCTCGATACCGGCGGCCTTCAGCGCGTCGACCGCGGCGAGAAGCGCGATGATAGGGCCGGTGTCGTCGGAGGAGGATCGGCCGTAGATGCGCCAGTCGTCGTCGAGCTCGGTCCTCGCGTCGAAATCGATGATCGAGCCGCCGTCCTCGAGCTTGCCGTCTCTCAGCACGGGTACGAACGGATCCGGCTGCTCCCAGCGCGTGGGGTCCACCGGCTGGCCGTCGTAGTGACAGTAGAGCAGGAGGGTGCGCTCCGTGGCACCGGAAGCCCGGAGCTCCGCCCAGACGAGAGGGTTCCCATCCGTTTCGAGGAGCTCCGCGTCGAAACCCCGTGCGCGAAAGCGCTCCTGTAAGAAAGCAGCCTTCTTCCGGATATTCTCTTCGTCGGAGGCCACATCGGGGATCGAGAGCGCCTGCCTGAGCTCGGTGACGATGTCCCTCTGATTCTGCTCGACGTAACTCTCCAGGCGATGACGCAGCTCCTGGGAGTAACTCGTGGCAGCGCCCAAAAGGCCAGCCAACAGAATCAGGTGGACTCCTCGCATCACACCTCTCCGACCAGCTCCGGCCATCTCATCGATGATTGACTACTTGAAGAGGGCTTCGACCGGGCTCGTCCAATTCTTCTTCGCTTCCGCGACCATTTTGACCACATCGTCGATCAATCCATCGTTGTCGTAGACCACTCCTGCCTTGATCGTCCAGCGCACCCCGCCGCGGCGAATCAT
>DASPGQ010000136.1 GCA_035620555.1 Vicinamibacteria bacterium | reverse complement strand
TCAAGGATGATTTCTCGGAAGAGAGGGAAAAATGGGAGCGACGGAGCCCCTCTCGCGGGAGGGGCTCCGCAGGCTCGAAGAGATTGACTAGGTGCCGGCTTTCAGGGTCGTCTCGTAGGCCAGGTCGCCCCAGGACAACTTCAAGGAGTCTGACTCGAGCTCGATGGTGAAGACATCCGTCGCCTCGCCCGGCATTTTGCTCATCTTGATGCGAGCGACCTCCGAATCGGTCTTGTAACCCGCGAGCATCGGCCAGGGCTCGTTCGCCATCTCTGCCGGTGCCTCCGACCAGAGCTCCTTGAGAGGAACGCCCAGGTTCTTGTTCACGCATAACGACCAATCGCCCGCTGCGGGAGCATGCACGTACAGGCTGTACTTGCCCGCGGGGATGGTGGCGTTTCCAATCTGAATGGGTCCTGCGGTCTCGAGGGTCGTGACCTGGTTCTCACCGGCGCGCCAGATGCGATCCTCGGGGAGGTCTTTCATCAGATCCGAAATCGACCGGCCTTTCAAGGCGGGGCGACCGTAGTCGACCACGACTTTGGTTCCGCTGACGGTGGTCTCGGCCTTACCTCGCGGCTGGCGTTCTTGAGCGAGGCTCAAGGCAGCCACGGCGGCGAGGGAGCCCACGATGGCAAAGCGTTTCCACATAATCCGATACTCCTTACTGGGGGCCCCTTCAGGGCGCCCGGCACAGTATAGCGCGCCGGAAATTCACATTAAGAAAGCGCTAACGAGAGGTCAGGTATCGATGATCCTCGTAGAGCCAAACCCTCCCGCGCCGGTAGAAGAGCCGTACGTAGACGGGGCTTCCGTCCACCGGAAGACCGCTGACCTTCGCTTCGGGGCGGGTTCCAAGAGAACCGCTGTCGAAGAAGTCCCTCTCGCCCGGGCCGCTCCCCGCGAGAAGCCACCACTCCGCCACCGGGTACTCGCTTTGAAAACGAAACACCGCCTTGCCGTTCGACAGGGGGACGCCGGCACCGGGGGAGATCTCGGGCGGGGCGACTCGCGGCCGGAAGTTCGCAAGGGTCGTCCGCAGGCGTGAGATGGTGAGCGCGTTGTCCTGGCGTGAAGTTCCCAACCTCCGGCCTCCGAGAGTGACTCTGGGACTCGAGAATCGAGCGAGGCGCCTGCCAGGCCCGTAGGCCATGATGGTGCGGTATCGGCTCGATGGGTCACGATAGCCGAAGGAATACTCGAAGGGTCCGCCAAAAGTAGCGGGATCTTCTGGGGCGTGGTCGCAGCCGAGGTTGTGACCCAGCTCGTGGGTGAGCGCATAATTCGCGTCGATGCAACTCCACTCGACGACCGAAAAGGCCCAGGCGGAGAAGCCGGGGTTGTCCTCGCGCATGAGGTAAGCGATCCCGCAGCCATCGGATTCCTCGACCACGAGCTGCACGAAATCGGCGCCACGAGAATCTCGGAGCGCGTGGACTTCATCGAGGGCGCCGTCACCCGCGTGCGCGAGGATCTCGAGGTCCGATTCGACGCGGCCCGCCTCCTCGTAGCTCACCTCTTGCATCTCGACGAGACGTACTCGCGTGGGGACGCCGCTTTCTCGAAGCGCGAGGTTCGTCTCCGCCACGCCTAGCTGGACGAGGGCCTCCATGGAGTGACTTCCACCCGCCGAGAGTCGCGCCCGCGGAGTGTAGACGACGAGAAGGTCGAGAACGTCCCCCCGGTCGTTCAGCGCTCTCGGCACGACGGGGCCGACTTGTGGAACCAGGGGCATTCTCTCGGGGACATCTGCCGTCGACTGGACCTGCCGAGCGACCCCGCCGCGCAAGCGATACTGTTCGGCGGCGGTGCGGAGGGTTCCGGCGAGAGCCCCTTCATGCGCCGACAGGATCACCTCGCTCACGTCGTCCCCGACGAGGCGGCCAATCACGACGAAGCTCCTCGGGCCGGTTGCCAGGAGCTCATCGCGATGGATCCGAAAGCCGGCCAGCTCGAAATCGTCTTCCCCGAGGATCTCGACCGGAGCCCGCCGCGGTGCCAGGTCTCCCACGGAAACGACAGGGCCCAGCAGGAGTGCGATCTGCCACATCACCATCACGCTACCAGCTCACGCTACCAGAGCTCGAGGAACACGAAAACCGCCACACCGGTGATGGAGACGTAGAGCCACACCGGAAAGGTGACCCGCGCAAGTCGTCGGTGGCGATCGAATCGGCCGCTAGCGGCGAAGAAGAGCGTCGCGAGAACGAGTGGCAGACCGACGATCGAGAGAACGATATGTGATATCAAGATCGAAAAGTAAACCGGTCGAACGACGCCCTCGCCGGGGAACGGGGTGTCTCCCTGGTAATGATGGTACACGATGTAGCTCACGAGAAAGCAGAGCCCGACGAGGACCGCTGTCAGCATGAGCTTCATGTGGAGCGTGCGACGGCCACGGCGGATCGCGATGAAGCCGAGCGATAGCGCGACCGCGCTCGTGAGATTCAACGAGGCGTTCAACGCCGGAAGACTGGCCGTCCATGGCGGTGGCTCTCCCGACCCCTCGCGAAAATAGAGGAGCCAGAAGAGGAACCCGAGAACGATTGCGCTCGAGGCCGCGATGAGGGTGAGCGCCCGTCTCTCGGTCACGACGTGAGTCGCTTCAGGTCCGCCTCCGCAGCGATGTAGCCGAAAGCCGCCCAGTAAGGCCCTTCGAGGATGGTCTCGAAGAGGGCCTTCGCCTTGGGCTCGTCTCCGTTGACGAGGTACCAGTTGGCGAGTCCGTAACCCTGGGTTGCGACATCCAACGGATCGGTGACGTCCAGGAGCGCCTCCGGCTCGACGAGCCCCTTATACATCAGGAGACGCTTATGGTAGGAAGTGTTCTCGAGAATGTCCATCTCCTCTTTGATGAGGTCTAGCACCTTAGCGGCGTCATCGTCCCGACCCAGGCGACGCAGCGTCATGTATTGCCAGTCCGCGGTCGCCACGAGCATGTCGTCGTTCACCCGCGAGAACTCCATGCAGGCCTCGTACGCCCGCGCCGCCGCGCTGAAATCTCCCTTGAGGTAATAAGCCAATCCGAGGTGGTACCAGATGTTCGAATGGGAAGTGCTTCGCGGAATCCCGGCGGCGTTCGGCGCGCCGTCGGGCTCGACCTCGTCGGGAACTCCTTCGATGAGTCGGGCGGCTCGCTCCAAATCGGCGATGGCCGCCTCGAAGTTGCGAACGGTGATATAGCGGTGACCGCGATGACGGAAGAGCTTGTAGTTATCCGGATGTTTCTCGATACCCTTCGTGTAGACCTCGATGGCGTCTCGATAGCGCCATAGGTAGGCGAGTCTGCGACCGAGCCAGATGATGTTTTCCGCACTCTCGGGCGCGGCATCGTAAGCGGCCTGAGCTCGAGCCAGATTCGCTTCGAGCTCGGAGCGCCGGTCTTCCGAAAGATCCATCGGGTACAGCGGCTTGCCGAACAGCGACGTGGCCTCGGGAGCCCGCTGGCCGAAGACCGAGCTAGCGAGAATCACCAGTGTCAGCGAGCTCATCGCAGTGCCATGAAAGGACCAGGGATGAAGAGACATTGACATTCTCCTTGTCGTAGAGGCACGTCGAGCGCTTCATGCGGTAAACCGCTCGCGGTCGATCGTCCCACGTCGGGCCAATCATAAAGGATCCGGGCGAAACTCCGGGGGGAGACGTTCTATTGTGTGGGTTGCCTAATTGGCAGGCATCGCTCGAACGTCAGTTGAACGTGACGGAGTGCGAGTGCTCGAGCTCGGTCGTCGAGACCTTGGACACGCGGGCTCCACCGGAAATCTGCTGGACTTCGGCCGCGGTCAACTCGACAGTATGGGGGTGATCGGCCGTGCCCCTGATGTTCAAGGCGAGCATGTTCCCGGCCATGAGCTCCGCGGCGGTGATGATCGCCGTGTGACCGTGATTCGCTCCGATCGCCCCACTCGCCCCGCCGGGTGGGGGCGGCGGTGTAGGCGACGAGGACCCCCCGGAATTGTCGCCGCACCCGAGGATCGTTATCGTGACGCCACTCAACATGGCTAGCGCCGAATGGACCGTAAACTCTCTTCGACTGATGAACTTGCGCTGATTCATGCGTCTTCCTCCAGTTCGAGCTTCGACGGTTTATCTTGCAACCTTCGTGCCCGCGCGAATCCACGAGACCACGAGATCCCGCGGAACGTTCGCTTACGGCAGCCGTAAGGCCTTACCGTTTGAGAAATCCCCGGGGCCCACCCGCGCTCGTTCGATTTGATCGCTTCATTCCCGGCTGCGATGATGTTCTCGTGGAGCTCGACGAGCGATTCATCGGCAAGACGTACGACGACTTCCTCTTTCGCCCCCAAGAAGGGGTCGTGGAGACCCGGCGGGACGTCTCGCTCGGCTCGAGGTTGACCAGGGAGCAGGCGCTCGAGCTCCCGGTTGTCTCCTCCAACATGGACAGCGTCACCGAGGCAAACATGGCCCGAGCGATGGCCCTGGAGGGCGGCATCGGCATCGTCCACCGAGCCATGACGATCGCGCGACAGGTGGAGATGGTGCGCGGGGTGAAGAGGAGCTACAGCGCCGTCATCGCCAACCCACTCCGCCTTCCCCGGGGTACGTCGATCGGAGAAGCCAAGGATTTCATTCGACAGCACAAGATCACCGGCATCCTCGTGGAGGAGGGGCGCGGGAGCGGCACACTCGCTGGACTTCTGACCAACCGGGACATTCCGCACCGAAGCGACTTCGACCGCCGGCCGGTCGATGATTTCATGACTCCCTTCTCCCGACTTCACAAAAGCCCGCCGGGAATCTCGGACGAGGAGGCCGAGCGGCTGATGTTCGCGAAGCGCATCGAGCGGCTTCCCCTCGTCGACACCGAGCGGCGCATTCACGGGCTCATCACCCTTCGCGATCTCCTGTTTCTCCGCAACCGGCCTTTTTCGAGCAAGGATGTCAAGGGGAGTCTTCTCGTGGGAGCCGCCACCGGGGCGCGGGGCGATTATCTGGAGCGCGCCGTGGCGCTCGTCCGCGAGGGAGTGGACCTTCTGGTCATCGATATCGCCCACGGGCACTCGAAGGTGATGGAAAAGGCGATCGAGGCGATTCGGAAGCGGTGCGAGAGGACGCCACTCGTCTGCGGAAACGTGGCAACGTTCGATGGGGCGCTCTTCCTCGCCGAGCGAGGCGTGGATGCGATCAAGGTCGGGGTAGGACCAGGACGCGGATGTCGGACGCGGCTCGAGACGGCGGCGGGCGTCCCGCAGCTGCAGGCGATCCGTGAAGCCTATTGCGCGGTGGGAGACGAGGTTCCCATCATCGCCGACGGGGGCGTTTCGCACGACAAGGACATCTTCATCGCCCTCGTCTCGGGAGCCTCGACCGTGATGCTGGGAAGCGCTCTCTCGGGTACGGACGAATCGCCTGGTCACGTCATCGAAGACCCGGCCACTCACCTCAAGAAGAAGATCTATCGCGGGATGACCTCGCCGCAGGCAGTCTATCAATCACAATACGACTCGGAGAACGACGAAAGCCTCGCCACCGCCCTCGAATCGCCCGCGGAAGGGATGGAAGTGCAGGTGCCGTACAAGGGAAGCGTGGTCGACGTGCTGCACCGCATCCGCGGCCACCTCCAGTCCGCGGTGAGCTATGCCGGAGAGCAATCCCTCGCGGAGGCTCGACGCAAGATACTCCCCGATCCGATGCGCTATCTCGTGCCTCTGTCGCGAGCGGCCCAGCGCGAGTCGTACGATCGCTGACGCTCGGTGTGGTAACCGTCCCCAAATCGACGGACGGTTTCGGTCAGGCCCTGCGCGAGCCGACCTGGACGAACAACTCGCTGGCTTTGGGCCTTAACCCGGGGAGCGCTGGATGAGCGGCGATGGTCTCATCCGCGGAGAAACGAGCTTCCTTCTTCGAAGACATGACGAGGACCTCGCGCCGCTCGGGAAAAAGGATCCAAACGACGAACGCCCCCATACTCAGATACCACTTCGCCTTTTCGCGCAACGCGTCTTCCAAATCACCGTCGTCGACCCCAGCGACCTCCACCGCTAGGATGGGGGGCACGCGTCGCAGTCCGCCATCGTAGGCCCCCAGATCCGAGCGCCGCCAGATCGCCGCGTCCGCCGCGCGAGTGGCACCGCCGAGGCGCATGCCGGCTTCGTTCGTTCCGAGGACGAACTCCGGATGGCGACGAATCCACGCCCCGAGCGTAATGACGACGTCGGTAACGGTGTCCTGCTGGAAGTCTCCGCAAGGCGGCATAAACAGAAGCCTCCCGTCGAAATATTCCAGGCGTCCCACGACCGTCGGCCATGTTTCGAGCCGATCGGGGTCGAAACCAGGGGGCGGGACCATCTCTACCGGGAACCGGATTGCCCGAGGCAGCGAGATGACTTCGTCATAACGTGAGATCGTCGCCATGCGGCTCGATCTTGACATGCCCCGAGGCCGTCGGCAACATCGCAGTGCCGCGTAGTTTCAAGGGACCGAGCCGTGATAGAAACACCGATATGGACGAGCGCGTCGTCATCACCGGGGCTTCGAGCGGAATCGGTGAGGCCTGCGCCCTGGAGTTCGCCGGGGCCGGGGCGTCGGTTGCCCTGCTCGCTCGGAGAGTCGACCGACTCTCGCAAGTGGCGGAGAAGGTGCGCGCCCGAGGCGGACGGGCATTCGTCCTGCCGGTGGACCTCGGGGATGGCGCCAGAGCTCGTGTCGCGGTGCGCGACGCGGAAGCCGCTCTCGGGGCCATCGACGTCCTCGTCAACAACGCCGGCTTCGGGCTCTACGCGCCCATCGAGTCCGTGCCGCGCGCGGATATCGAGCGCCTCTTCGCCGTCAACACCTTTGGTCCACTCGCTTGCATCCAGGCGGCTCTTCCGGGAATGAGGACGCGCGGCCGCGGCGTCATCATCAATGTTTCGTCCATCGTCGGCAAACGGGCCCTTCCGATGTCGGGAGCCTACGGGGCTTCGAAGTACGCGCTCCATGCCATTTCCGACGCGCTCCGCGTCGAGCTCCGGGGAACGGGGGTGCGGGTCTCGGTGGTTTGCCCCGGCTACACGACGACGGAGTTCTCGGACAACGTGCTCGATTATGGTGCCGAACGAGGTCGGCCGCGAGGTGCCAGAATGACGGCCGAAGAGGTCGCCCGGGTGATCGCGGGCTGCGCGCGGAATCCTCGACGAGAGCTCATCCTGACGACTCGGGGTAGGTTTCTCGTATTTCTCGAACGATTTGCGCCCTCGATCGCGGATTGGGCGATCGCGCGGGCTGTCCCGGTGAAATTGCCGACGGGAGCCAAAACATGAAACGACGTCGCGCCATCATTTCACTCGCCGGTACCGCCGGCGCGCTCTCCCTCGGCACTGTCTCCGAAGCGCAAGCTCTGTCCCCCGAGGCCGTTCGCGGAATGCTCCGGACCCTGGCGCGAGTCGAGCCGCTCGCCGGCGAGGAGCAGGAAGCTCTCGCTTTCCTGCTTTCCTTGCGCCTGCAAACCCAACCGAACCCGGAGATCGAACCGGCGATCACGTTCGAGCCATGAGCCGTGAGCTGCTCCTGAGACCCTTGCACGAGCTCGCCTCGCTTCTGCGCACTCGCCAGATTTCTTGCGAAGAGGTCGTCCGCGCATGCATCGACCGCACCGAAGCCCTCGAAGCGACTCTGAACACCTACATCACCTTTCTCCCCGAGCGCGCTCTCGAGCAAGCACGTCGACGCGATCGCGAGCCCCCGCGCGGGCCTCTTCACGGGATTCCCCTGAGCCTCAAGGACGTCTTCGATACCGGCGGAATCCCAACCACGGCAGGTGCGCGGTTTCTCTCGGGCCGGACCCCGGAGCAGGATGCCGAAGTTACGAGACGGCTCGACGAAGCCGGCTGCGTCTTGTTGGGTAAGGCGAACCTCAACAAGTTCGCCGGCGGAGAATCCGGCACCAATCCCGACTTCGGGGATATGAAAAACCCGTGGAACCAGAGCTACTCCCCGTCGGGCTCGAGCGGGGGCTCGGCGGCACAGGTCGCCGTCGGCATGGTCTCCCTCTCCATGGGCTCGGACAACGGGGGCTCGATCCGAAACCCCGCTTCGGTCTGCGGGATCGTGGGCTTCAAGCCCACCCACGGTCTCGTCAGCACCGAAGGGATGTTTCCCCGCGCTTACTCCGTCGATCACGCGGGTCCGCTGACGCGCACGGTGAAGGACGCCGCGATCGCGCTCGAGATTCTGGCAGACGTCCAGGTGGAGCTCGAAGGCGACGTTCGCGGAGCGAGAGTGGGCGTCGACCGGAATCTCGTACGGCTGGGCGAGCGTGACGTCCTCCGGGTGTTCGAGGACGTGTTGAAGGAGCTCGAGGGCGTCGGTTTCGAGCTCGTGGACGTCGAGCTACCCACCCCCGAAGAAATAACGCCGATCATGTACACGATCTTCTTCTGCGAGTGGGCAACGGCACACGATCGGTGGATGAGGGAGAAGCCGGAGGAGTACCAGGGAGGCTCTCGGGCCGCTCTTCTGATCCCGGCGGTCGATTACCTGAAAGCGCAGCAGGTGCGGCGGACCCTGCAGCAACGAACCGCTCGCGCGATGCAGCCTGTCGATCTGCTCGTGTCACCCTGCTATCCGATCGTGAGGCGCTCGCACCGCGCCCTTCCCGTCGTCGGCGGACGGAGGCTCACGCTCGATGACGCACTGCGCTACACGATGCCCTATGACCTCCTCGGCCTTCCCGCGATCTCCCTTCCCGGAGGATTCGCCGACGATGACGCTCCGGTGGGATTCCAGATCGCGGGAAAGCCCTTCTCGGACGCGCTCGTGCTCCGTGCAGCTCACGTCTACGAACAGGCGACTCACTGGCACGACCGCCATCCCCCAATCTGATTCATCAAGGAGACCTCATGCAAAGCACCATCGACAGGTTCTGGGAGGAGACGATCCTGCCCACTCTTTCCGAGTACATCCGGATACCCAACGTCTCCCCTGCATTCGATCGGGAGTGGGCGACGCACGGGCACATGGAACGAGCGCTCGAGCTCGTCAGGGGCTGGCTCGAGGACCATCGCCCGAAACCCTCCCAACTGCACGTCGGGCGTGTCGACGGCCGTACTCCGGTTCTCCTTCTCGAAGTCCCGGGCGATTCCGACGAGACGGTGCTGATGTACGGCCATCTCGACAAGCAGCCGGAGATGACGGGCTGGCGCAACGGCCTCTCCGCCTGGAGCCCAGTCCGTGAGAGGGATCGACTCTACGGGCGCGGGGGCGCCGACGACGGCTATGCGGGATTCGCCTCGGTCGCGGCTCTTCGCGCGCTGAGGGAGCAGGGGAAGAAACACGCACGCGTGGTCCTTCTCATCGAGTTCTCCGAGGAGAGCGGCTCTCCCGACCTCCCCGCCTACGTGGAGCACTTCGAGCGAGAGATCGGATCGCCGTCGCTGGTGATCTGCCTGGACTCGGGCGCGGGCAATTACGAGCAGCTGTGGTCGACGACGTCTCTGCGGGGAATCCTGGCGGCGACGCTTCGCGTCGAGGTTCTCACCGAAGGGGTGCACTCAGGAGACGCGAGCGGCATCGTTGCCTCGTCGTTTCGTATCGCGCGACAACTTCTCTCGCGTCTCGAAGACGAACGGACCGGACGCATCCTCCCCGAGGGCCTTTCCGTCGAGATCCCCACCGAGCGGCGCGAGCAGGCGCGGAAGGTGGCGGAAGCGCTCGGCGACGAAGTGTTCTCAAAGTTCCCCTGGGTTCCGGGCATGCAGCCGGTGAGCTCCGATCCGGCCGAGGCGATCCTGAACCGGACCTGGCGCCCCGCTCTCGCGGTGACGGGTCAAGAGGGGATCCCGACGCTCGACAAGGCGGGAAACGTGCTCCGTCCCTACACGTCTTTGAACCTCTCGCTACGCATTCCGCCGACCCTCGACCCCAGGAAAGGTCGTGACATCCTGAGAGACACTCTCACGAGAGATCCGCCATACGGGGCGAGGGTTACCCTCGAGCTCCATGCGCCGGCCCCGGGCTGGAACGCGCCCGCCCTCGCTCCGTGGCTTGCTCGAACGCTCGACGAGGCGTCTTCCACCTACTTTGGCAAACCCGCGATGCACATGGGAGAAGGGGGCTCCATTCCGTTCATGGGAATGCTGGGCGAAAAGTTTCCCGAGGCCCAGTTCGTCATCACCGGAGTTCTGGGGCCCGAGAGCAACGCCCATGGGCCCAACGAATTCCTCGACATCGCCTACGCGAAGAAGCTCACCGCGGCCACGGCTTACGTGCTCGAAAAGCACCATGCGTCGACCCGATAGCGTTGTCTTCCTCCCGTGGAATCCTCGCGGGCGTTGAACTCTTTTCGAGCGATCGATACAATCGCGCGCCGGTTCCCCGGAGGACCCCGATGGATCCAAAACCTCACGTTCCCTACGTTCCCGCCTCCAGCACGATGCCCGAGCTCACGTTCAAGGCCGTGTTTCTCGGGGCGCTCATGGCGGTCGTCCTCGGCATGGCGAACGCCTACCTCGGGATGAAAGCGGGCCTCACGGTGGCAGCCACCTTCCCCGCTGCCGTGGTGGCGATGGCCGCGCTTCGTCCTCTCCGAGGCACGGTGCTCGAGGAGAACATCGCCCGGACGACCGCCTCGGTCGGAGAGGCCCTCGTTGCCGGCGCCATTTTCACCATCCCGGCTTTCGTGATCGCCGGGGCATGGGAAGAGATCCATTACTGGGAAAGCACCTTCATCATGCTCATCGGAGGAGTGTTGGGGGTGCTCTTCATCATCGTGCTCAGACGCACCTTGGTGGTCGAGGCTGATCTTCCTTACCCCGAGAGCGTCGCCGCGGCAGAGATCGTGAAGGCCGGCCAGGGTGGAGAGACGGGCGCCTCGTTCGTGTTCGGCGCCATGGGGCTCGCCGCTGCCTGGGAGCTGTTCAAGAATTCGAACGGGATCCACTTCATCGCCGACAGCGCCAGTCGCTTCGTCGCATTCTCGCGTTCCTCGATTCAGATCGCTCAAGAGCAAATCGGCTATGGTGGCGGCTTGCACCTCGCCAGCCCCGCCGTGTCCCCGGCGCTCATGGGCGTCGGCTTCATCGTGGGATTTCGGATCTCGGCGGTCCTCTTCGCCGGCGCGGTGGTGGGATGGCTCATGCTCGTGCCGCTCGCAACGTTCCTCAACCCCTCCTGGAACCAGCCAGTGGATTCCAACCTCGCGACCGCGATCTGGCTCAGGCAAGTGAGGCCCCTGGCAGTCGGTACGATGATCATCGCCGCCTTTTATACACTCTTCAACTTGAGGCGATCTCTCGTCGAGGGCATTCGCAAGGCCATCGAGAACATCAGCCTCAAAACGGGCGCCACGTCCGATCGGACGGAGATCGACCTCGATTTCAAGAAGACGGGGGCCGCTATCTTCGTCGCCAGCATCGCCACGCTCGCTTTGTACTTCTACTTCGCTCGGGCCTTCGGTGGAGCGCTTTTGCTCACCATCGTCATGGTCATCCTGGGGTTTCTTTTTGCCGCGGTCGCTGGCTATCTCGTCGGACTGATCGGTAGCTCCAACAATCCGATCTCCGGCCTGACGCTTTCCGCGCTTCTCTTGTCGGCGGTGCTCATGGTCGCGATCGGCCTGACGGATGTCCGGGGGGTTGCCGCCGTCCTCGGTGTTGCGGGCGTCGTCTGTTGCGCGGCCGGCATCGCCGGCGACATGCTTCAGGACCTCAAGGTGGGCCACATCCTCGGCGGGACCCCATGGCGGATGGAGACCGGCGAGATCCTCGGCGTCGTGGCGGCCGCTCTGGTTCTGGCTTGGCCCTTGAGCGCCCTCCACAAGGTCTACATCATCGGCTCGGCGGAGCTCCCCGCTCCCCAAGCCGGCCTCATGGCTCTCATGGCACGCGGGATCGTCGGCGGTGAGATGGCCTGGCCCCTCGTCATCGTGGGAATATTCCTGGCGGTGGCGCTGATTCTGATCAAAGCGCCTTCGCCCATGCTCATCGCCGTGGGAATGTACCTTCCGTTCGAATCGACCGCGGCGATCTTCGTTGGTGGCGTC
>DASPGQ010000135.1 GCA_035620555.1 Vicinamibacteria bacterium | reverse complement strand
GAGTCCTTTCGAAGGCCTGGCGGCATTGACGGCACGCTACCTCGTCGATAAGAGGCCCTCGCCAGAATGCTCCACGATTCGGTCCGAGAGCGGCTCGCTCCAATTATCGAAGCGGGTGAGGCGGCCACCTGCGCGGTCGTCGATCTCGAGGTGCTTTTCAGCGCTCGAAACTACGCCGACCATCTCGGGATTCGTCGGCGCCGAGAATTGGCTTATGAGCGGGTCCCTGTCGACGACGCCGCGGAAGCGTCCCCTGAGCTCGCCGCCTTGGACTGCCCTCCACTCTGATACATCATTCTAGCTGACGTCCCCACGCTCCGGCGGGCCGAGGGCCCACGCGACGGGAAGGGCGAGGATGCGATCTTCGATGAAACGGACGTCTCGATCTTGCGAAAGCGCGAAACCGGCGAGCAAGGGTTTATCCAAGATTTCGTCGAGCTCGTGGAACGAGCGCAGGTCGGCTCGCGCGATGCGTCGGGTCTTCTTGATCTCGAACGCGACGAATCCATGTTCGAGCTCCAGCAACAGATCGACCTCGCGATCGTCGTAAGTTCGAAGGTGGTACGCGTCCGTCGCGATCCGCGCGGTGCGCACTTGTTTGTAGACTTCGGCGACGACCGCGGACTCGTACTCTTCGCCGGTGAGCTCGCCCCAGTGATTCAAGAGCGCGCGCAGAATGCCGGGATCGAGGAAATGAACCTTTGGTGACTTGGAAAGCCTCTTCTCGACGTTTCGGTGAAAGGGCGAGAGCTTGACCACCTGGTAGCTCAGCTCGAGATACCGCAAAAAGCGGCGGGCCGTTGCCGGGGCAATCCCTGCGGATCGCGCGAGGTCGCTGTAATTCACGAGCCGACCCGTGCGCGACGCGATGACCCTCTGGGCGACCACGAACGGCTCGAGGTCGCGCAGCGAAGCGAGGTCGGTGACGTCTCGCTCGAGATAAGTGCGTTGGTAGTCGTTGAGCCAGGCAATACGATCGTCGCGACTCAGCTCGGGGTCGGTGACGGTCGGCATGGCGCCGTAGTCGAGATAGGTCTCGAACCGGCGTTGAAGCGACGCGAACTGCGAGCTCGTTCCCGGAACACCGTCGAAGATCCCGAAATGGTTGGTATTCCTGAGCCACCGGACGAGACGCGATTCACGGCAGGAGTCGTCCCAAGACTCCGTCGCCATCTCGGGAAGGGTCAGGGGCCAAAGCTCTTCGATCGCTGCGCGCCCTGCGAGGCTCTCCCGTACCTTCGCGAGAAGGAGAATCTGACTGCTTCCGAGAAGGATGAATCGTGTTTGAGGGTAGGCGTCGTAGGCGGCTTTCACCGTTTCAACCAGTGAGGGCGCCTTCTGCACCTCGTCGAGCACGACGGTGGGATAGCGCTCCTCGAGCTCGGCTGCACTCATGCGCGAGTACGTCGGGCGAACGACAGGGTCCTCGAGAGAGACATACGGCCACTCGGGAAAGGCCCGTCGTACCAGCGTTGTTTTCCCCGTTTGACGTGCCCCGGTCAGCACGATCAGCCTGCCCAATTTGCTCCGAGCGCGGTCGGCGAGACGCGGAAGAATGGCGCGATTTCGAAACATAAGCGCCTATTATGGCGTAATATTAGCTATAAAGCAATTATATTACGCATATATCAGCCCTTCCGAGCTTATGCGAGGTCCGCGAACGTTGGAAGTCGGAAGAATCAACCGACCCATCGGCGCCCGACCGGTCATCCTGCGTGTATGGATAAGATTCTCAAAAGGCCAGGACCGTCTGGATCATCGGCACCCATCCGGTCATACCTGCCGTATAAGGAGTGAAGGCCCCGCTGTAAGGCGCTCTGTAAACTCGCATCAGTTCGGCGGTGAGCCACAAGCGCTCGGTCGGAAGGAAATACCACTTCACACCACCGGCATACTCATAAGGGCTGGCGAATTGTCCGAAAACCTTCCCTCCGCGGGCATACAGCACCAGCGTCTTTGGTACGACGAAGAGGCCCGCCGACAACTCGAAGCCGTGATCGAACGTCGATGAGAGGGGAAGCGGCCCGTCGGCAAGGAAGTCGTACACCCAGCGAAAGTAGTATTGCCCGTTGACCGAAAACCCGCTCTTTTTTAGACCGCCGTCGACCGCCCACATTCTGTAGGTGGCTTCCTGGACCGTTACACCCGGAGCAAACGCTCCGGTCGAGAAGGCAAGCACGCCGTCGGAATTGTAGATGGAAGTGTTGTCGGGACTAGTCTCGTCGATCTGGGAAAAACGGTCTTCCCGGGACCTCGTAAGACTGGTTCCGATCCGAACGCGAGTGTTTTCCGAGGCGAAGTAGTCGTCATACATCTGGCGCGATTTACCAGGCAGCGAATACTGTCCCAGTGGTTCCCACCAGACACTGCCGGACAGCACCAGATTCGTATCGATCTGGTTTGCCGAGATATTCAAGGTATTGAGACCGTTGCCGACGAACGCCAAGTAGCTCAGATCCTTCAGGGGTTGTCCGTTCGCCCAGACTCCCTGGGTGAAGCCGGGGCGGAAGAAGTTGTCCGCCATGCTCCGATCGGTGGCCGTAAAGAATGGGAACGTGTTCACCAGCGATCGGCTGCCTGGCACGCCCGTGTAACCCGCGGTGATCGCGAGGGCCTTGTTGAATTGCCAGCCGATGTTGCTCGCGACAACGATCGAAGCGGCCCCGGCGGACGTCCAGACCGTGAAGCTGTATCGCGCCCGCTGGTCGAAGATGTAGCCGCCCAGGATGAACATCGCGCGGTTGACCGTGATGTCGTTGCGCGTATGAACGTCGCGGGCAACACCCAGGTGGTCGGTGTAAGCCTCGTCGCTATCCTGGGTGTTGAGATATCGGAGTTGGGTATTGATGTTGAACTTCAGCAGGAAAGGCACGTCAGCGTCCGGGGGAGTTTCCCAGATGACAATTCCGTCTTTATAGCGTTCGTTGATTGTCTGTGGCGCGGCAGCGGATGCCACCTGTCCGGAAGCACTTGCTGAATCTGTCACGACCAGTGGCGTATTCGACAGCGCATCTGCTGCCGCCACCTCGATTTCGCTTTGCAGATTCTTTGGCTTGGGGTACTCCGCCGCGCCCCCGTTCCCCCCACTGCCTGGGTTGGATTCCGAAACGGCAGCCGTGCTGTCTGGCTGGGTTGCAGGAGACTGTGCGGAGGCAGGAGTCGTGGAGAACGCAACTGATGTCAACGCCAGAGCGACGGACATCTTGACGAATGCGCGGCGTATCGACACTTGCGAAGCTCTCCCCCTCCCGAAGCCATCCCGAAATGATT
>DASPGQ010000134.1 GCA_035620555.1 Vicinamibacteria bacterium | reverse complement strand
ACAACCCGGTGCGATGCCCGATCGATAGCATCAAGCACAGCGCGCCATGATTCAGCGCCGACAGGAGATTCTCCGCGAACGCTTCGGCCTTGGCCGCGTCGAATTCGGGCTGAGCGTCCGTCGTCGACATCTTATTTACCTCCTTGGTCAATCCTTTCGCGTGGTCACTCACGCACGGCTTCGAGAATCCGCTCGAGCGCGAAGGCTGCCGAAAGCGACGGCTTGTCGTAGATATTCCAGCCGGTGAATACGGCCAGGAGATCGTGCTCGGGGAGGACGAGGAGGATCTGGCCTCCATAGCCGAGGCAAGTATAAGCGTAGGAGCCGGTGTCGTACGGAAGAAGCCACCATTGAAAGCCGTATTTCCGATCGTTAGACTCCGAGACGTCGACGGCAGGCGTGGTCGTCGAGGCGACCCACCCCTCGGGCAGGATGCGTTTATCTTCCCAGACCCCGTCGTGGAGGTAGAGGTAGCCGAACTTGGCCAGGTCGCGCGCGGTCAGATAGAGACCTCCCTCGGTGTCGACGAGGCCCGTCGGAGTCTTCTTCCAGTAGAAGCTTTCGATACCGAGAGGACCGAAGAGATGCTCGACGGCGTATTCATCCGCGTGCTTACCCGTCGCCTTGAAGAGAATGTGCGCCAGCATCACCGTGACCCCGCTGTTGTAGACGAATCGTTCGCCGGGCGTCGTCGCCATCGGCCTTCCCAGCACGTAGCGGATCCAGTCCTCGCTCGCTTCCATGACCGCGCAGTCGTTTCCCGGATCGGTGTAAGGGACGGTGCTCTCGTCCCAGGCGATGCCCGACGTCATCGTCAAGAGATCCCGTAGCTTCATCGCCCGCCAGCGAGGGTCGCCGTCGGTGGATTCGAACCCGTCGAAATAGCGTGACGCTTCCACGTCGGTACCCGGAATCTCGCCTCTGCGGATGGCAATACCGACGAGTGCCGAAGTGACGCTCTTCGAAACGGACTGCATGGTATGAAGCGGACCGCTCTTGTAATAAGGATGCCAGTCGGGGTCGTAGTAGTTGTACTGCCATCGTTTCGGGTCCTTGCCCTCGAAGAGCGCCTGGTAATCGTGGGAATAGGATTTCTCGTAAACGAGATAACCATTTCGAACGACGAGCATGCCGTCGACATAGCCGTGCTTGCCCGACGCGAGCTCCCGATCGAGCGCGTCGAGCACCGTGACATCGACGCCCTGGTCAGCCGGTGTCGAATGCTTCCAGCCCGCTGTCGGCCAACCCCCTTCACTCTGGGCGAGCCCCGGCGCGGTGTAAAGGAAGCCAGCGAGCAGCACTCCGAGCGTGTTGCGGAAAGCCCAAAGTCGTTTCATAAAATGTCCCCTCTTTGCCTTGATTGTAACCGGTATCCGCTTCTTGCCGGTGGCGCTACGAGCAGCTCCTGAGCGCTCGGGCGGACGATGTCAACCCGCAGGAGGGAGTGTCAAGCCTTGGTCTTCGGCGGCATCGTTCAGCTTCCCGTCGAACGCCAAGAAGATCACGGGCGCGTCGGTGCTGTCTCGTACGTGAATGGAGGAGGCCAGCTGCATCGCGTTGCTCGCGCGCAAGGGGTACCGGAGAAGGAGTCCTCGCGCTGCACGGGCGACCTCGGGAAAGAGCTCGATGACGTAGAAGGATTGCATGTCTTCCCGCAGCCTGGAGAGCGCGCGATCACGCTCTGCCGGCGCAATCGAGCCTTCCCTTGATCGTCGAACGAGAGCGGAAGCGATCTCGACCTCCGATATGCGGCTCGTGCAGACGTAACACTCTTCGACTAGACGCCTGACGAAGTCACTGTTAGCCTCCTCGACGTAACGCTTGACCAGCGCGCTTGCGTCGAAGTAGCCGATCAAAACCGGTCTTCTCGGTCTTCGATGATGGTCACGGAGAGGGGGCGACCGGTCATTCGAATCGCACGAAAGGAGGCGAGCTTCTTTCTGGACTCGCGCGTGAGGGACCCGCGGGCCACGAGCTCGTCCAGGCGCGCTTTCTCGCTCGTCCCGCCGGTGGGGAGAGGGCGAATCTCGGCAACCGGCTCGCCTCTTTCGGTGATGATCAAGGTGGCTCCGGCCCGGACCTCGCGGAGATAGGTGCCTAATCGAGTCTTGAGCTCCCGAGCTCCTACCTCCCGCCGCTTCGGTCCCAGCATGTGGTTATTGTGACCACATGCGACTCGCAAGTCAAGACGCGGCGCGCGCCAAAAGAGTGCGGCTTTCCAGCAATCCGGCGGGAGCCTCCGGAGCCGGGAGAATCGCACGCTATTTCGCTATAGTGAGTCTCGAGATGTCGCGCGCATCCGTCGAGACCTCACGTGCCTGGGGAGGGTGGCTTCGCGTTTCGGCTTTCGTCGCCGTCGTGGCGGCCGGTTTCGCCGGATGGTGGAGCATCGCTTCGGCCCGGAAGGGCGCGGTAGAGGGCGCCATTCTCGCCTTCGAGAACGCGGTGGCGGCGCGTGCGCGAATCCTCGAGAGCCGGCTCGCGGCGGTACGGAGCGACCTCATCTTTCTCGCAGGCTCCGCGCCTCTTGCCCAAGTGGACTTCGGCGAGCCCTCGGTCGACGATTGGCGAGAGGTGGGAGCGGAGAGCGCCGTCTTGCTCTTTCTTCGCGGACATCCGGAGGTGGTTCGCGTTGCGGCAAACTCCTCCGAGGGAACGCCTGTTTTTCACGCGGGAAGGCGCGGGGGTGTCCCGCTCCTATGGGTCGCCCGAAACCCGACGGGTCTCGAAGGGGTTGCGGTCGCTCCCGGGCGTCAGAGACTCCTGGCTCGAGTCGCCTGGCGCGAGGCCCGGGACGCGAGTGGCGATCCCCCGACTCTCGAGATCGAAGTGGAGCCATCGGAGCTTCTCTTGCCAGGCGAGGCATCCTGGAGCTGCGAGCTCCAGGATGCGTCTGGCGCCGTCATCTCGAGCCAAACGAGCGTTCAGCCCGGCGAAGCGTCGCTAGTCGCCTCCGCTTCGATCGAAGCCCAGGGATGGTCGGTCCCGTCCCCGTGGCGGCTCGCTTGTGAACAGCCCGAGCTCGCGGCGATGGCCCTCGTTGGACCATTGGTCGAACGCTATCGGACGACGCTCCTCGTCGCTCCGGTCGTCATCGCCTTGACGCTCATCCTCGCTTTCACCGCGGTCCAGGAATCGCGCCGCCGAGAGCGCATCGAGGCACGGGTGCGTGAGGAGGCGCGCACGCGGGCCCTCGAGCATCAGCTCTTTCACGCCGAACGGCTCGCTACCGTCGGTCGCCTCGCCGCCGGGATCGCTCACGAGATCAACAACCCTCTCGAGGGAATGTCCAACTGGCTGAGTCTCGCTCGTCGAGACCTCGATGACGGTCGCATCGACGAGGTCGATGGCCACCTCGCGCGGGTGAGAGAAGGGCTGGAGAGAGCCGCGGCGATCGTACGCCAAGTGTTGGCTCATGCGGAGCCCTCGGGCGCGCCCCATTCCACGGTGGACCTTCACGAGGTGATTCGAGACACGAGCCGCCTGGTTCAGTCGCGAAAGGAATTCCGAGGGATCTCGTTCGAGCTGGACTTCGCTTCGGGCCCGCTTCTCGTTCGGGGCAACCGGGTGACGCTCGGGCAGGTGACCCTGAACCTGATCTTGAACGCTTGCGAGGTCCAGCCGAATGGCGGCGAGGTCCGGGTGAGCACGCGATCCGAGAACGGTCTCGCGGTGGCGGAGTTCGCCGATCGAGGGCAAGGCGTGCCCGAGGCGGATCGCGAGCGTATCTTCGAGCCTTTCTTCACGACCAAGAGCTCGACCGGGCTGGGGCTCTCCATCTGCCACGGCATCGTGAAACAGCACGAAGGGGAGTTGGCGGTTTTCTCCCGCGAAGGAGGGGGGAGCGTCTTCCGCCTGGCGCTCCCGACCCATTGACGGAGAAAACGATGGCTCATCGTGGGAGAGTGCTGGTCGTCGAGGACGAGGCTTACGTTCGAGAGTCGCTCGTCGCGATCCTGAACAAGCGTGGCTTCGAGGCCGAGCCCGCGGGCTCCGTCGCCGAGGCAGCGGACATCCTCGCCCGCTCTCCCGTGGACGTGGTCCTTTCCGATCTCCGCATGCCCGAGGCGGACGGCCTCGAGCTCGTGCGGCGTTTCCAGGTGGATTATCCCGAGCTTCCCGTCGTCATCCTTACTGGCCACGGCACGGTGGCCTCCGCGGTCGCCTGTCTCCGCGCGGGAGCGAGCGACTATGTCCTAAAGCCCGTCGAGCCGGAAGCTCTGGAGGTGGTAATCGAACGGGCGATGAGCTCTCGCTCCCTTCGTCGGGAGCTGCTCTACCTCCGAAAGAGCGCGTCTTTCGGACCGTCAGTGCCGATTGGCGAGAGCGCTGCCTGGCGTCGGGTCATGAAAATGGTGGATGCCGCTGCCGCCGCCGACTCTTCGGTGCTGCTCGTCGGCGAGACCGGCACCGGAAAAGAGCTTCTGGCCCGGCGAATCCACGCAATGTCGCCGCGGGCATCCCAGCCTTTCGTTAAGGTGAACTGCGCCGCCGTTCCTCTCGAGATGTGGGAGAGCGAGTTCTTCGGCCATCGCAAGGGCTCGTTCACCGGCGCCGCTTCCGATCGCGAGGGCCGGTTCCAGCTGGCTCATGGAGGCACGCTCCTTCTCGACGAGATCGGGGCCATGCCCGCCGCTGGGCAAGCCAAGCTCCTGCGCGTGATCCAGGATGGAGAGTTCGACCGCCTCGGAGACACTCGGCCGACGCGGGTCGACGTGCGCGTCATCGCGTCGACCAACAGCGACCTCGAAGCCGAGGTCGCAAAAGGGACGTTCCGCTCCGATCTCTTCTTTCGCCTGAACGTTCTCGGAATCCGGGTCCCTCCGCTACGGGAGCGGCCCGACGACATCCCGCTTCTGGCGAGCTATTTCGTGGGCGAGGTGTCGGCCCGGCTGCGGAGGACGGCGCCGGCGCTTCCTCTCGAGACGCTCTCGAGGCTTCGGGCCTATTCCTGGCCGGGGAACGTTCGGGAGCTCCGAAACGTGCTCGAGCGCGCGCTCGTCCTCGATCCCGTGGGAGGCCTTCTCGATCTGGATTTGCTTCCCGCGGGGGGAGCGTCGGCGAAGTCGGAAGACTCGGCCGATCTCAATCTCCGAAGCGCGCTCGCGCGGCTCGAGCGGCAGCTCATCCAGGAGGCGCTCCGCCGGTCGCGGCTCACGCGCAAGGACGCCGCGCGGCTTCTCGGGATCGATCCGCGAAATCTGAGCTATTACCTTCGCAAGCACGGCCTCGAGCTCGACGAGTCATAAATTTTACGCGCCGGGGAGGCGGGGCACATAGACTCTATGCGCATTCTCGGTGAAGTCTCGACTCGCGATGAGCGGAAAAGGCGCTATCTTGCTGATGGTTAGAGAGTTGGCGCATCGTCAGACGACGCCGGCCCGCTGGCACCGGGATTGCTAACGAGCGATCTCCATGCGGAAACCGATCGACACATCAAGCCGCTTGAGCCGCTGGGTGCTCTGGAGCTTCGTCCTCCTCGTTCTGAACGCGAGCTACCTCGCGGCCTTTGCCGAGCCCAATCTCTTCTACATGTCCAACGTCTTGCTCCACGTCG
>DASPGQ010000133.1 GCA_035620555.1 Vicinamibacteria bacterium | reverse complement strand
GAGGGTCGGCGTCCGTCGGGAGCTCTCTCAGGATGGTATTCACCCGGTCGCGTACTTCCTGGGCCGCGACATCCCCGTCCTTCTCGAGCACAAACTGCACCGTCACCACCGAGACGCCCTCGGAGGAGATCGAGATGAGCTGGTCGATGCCGCTGATGGTGTTGACCGATTCCTCGATCTTGTCCGTGATCTCGGTCTCGATCTCCTCGGGAGCGGCGCCCAGGAGGCGCGTCGAGATGGTGACGAAGGGGAAGTCCACGTTCGGGAAGCGGTCGACGCCGAGTTGCCCGTAGCTGAAGAGTCCCACCACGACCAGGGACAGGATGAGGACGCTCGCAAAGACGGGTCGCTTGACGCAGAGCTCGGCCAGTTTATGCATGGCTAAGTCCTAGGGCGCCGGCACCGCGAGGTCCAGCTCGACTCTGGCGAAGAGCCCCGGCTTCAGCCGCTCGTCGCGGTTCGGGATCTCCGCCTCGACCACGAAAGTTCGGGTCGAAGCGTCCACGGCGCGCACCACGGACGTGACCTTCCCCTCGAACACTTCATCGGGATAGGGATCGACGCGCGCGCGCACGATTTGACCTCGCTCCGCGGACGCCAGATAGCGCTCGGGGAGGCGGAACCGCACCCTCAAGGGCCTCACCTGCACGATCACGAAGGCCACGCTCGAGTCGCCGAGCCTCTCGCCCACGGCGGTCCGGCGCTCGGCGACGATGCCGTCGATGGGGGAGAGAAGGACCGCGTCGGACAGCCTCTGCTTCGCGAGTGCGAGCGCCGCCTCCGCTTCCGCGCGCATTGCCTCGGCCTGATCGAGCGCGGCCTTGGTGCGGTCGTACACCGCCTGCGAGACCGAGCCCTTCGCCAGGAGCCCTTCCTTGCGCTTGAAGTCCCGGCGCGCCTCGTCGGCGGCGGAGTCGGCGCGGGCGAGGGCCGCCTCGGCGCGCGCCACCTCGAGCTTCAGGTAATCCGTTTCGAGCTCGAGGAGCGGCTGGCCTTTCCGGACCCGGGCGCCTTCGTCGACGTAGACCTTTCCGACCCGCCCGGTCAGCTTGGAGGCGAGCTCGGAACGAACGGGTGAAACGAGCTCTCCCGTTTCCACGAGCACCGAGGGGTTCGTCTCCGCTTCCGCTTCGGGCTTCGCTACCTCGGCGAGGCCCGTCGCCACGTCCTCGGGGAGCGGGGGAGGAGCGCTCTGCGCCTCCCTCGCGAATTCCGGAGGAGACGCCGTGGTGTCGCCGCCGCAGGCTGCAAGGAGCGCTGCCAGCAGCGGAAGAGGGGCCATCCGAAGGTTCATGGTGACGACTCCTGGGCCAGGGCGACCTCGGTCAGCGTCCCGGCGGCGAACCAGACAGCGACCTCCGCGGCGTACACGAGGAGCCTCCCCGTCGCCACCGCGCGTCGAGCATCCGCGAGCGCCGCTTCCGAGGTCTGGAGATCGAGCGACGTCAGCTCCTGGTTCTGGTACAGCTCCGAGGTCTGCGCGTACTCGGCTTCGGCCGCCTGGAGCTGCTGCTCTGCGAGAGCGAGGTTCGTCCGCACCGCCTCCAGGTCGAACAGGGCGAGCCGCACGTCCTCGCGTACGAGAAGGCGCGATTCCTCGAGCGAGAACGCCGCCTGCCTCTCGCGCTCCTCGGCGAGAGCGACGCGCGCTCCGATCTCGCCACCCTGGTAGATGGGGACGTTCACCCGGAGGGCCGCGAAGCCGTAGCTCTCCCGGGGGAAGGTCGTGCCCTGGCGGACGTATCCCGCATCCGCGGTGGCCACGGGATAGTACGCGCCGCGCTGCTTCTCCACCTCGAGTCGGGCGCTCTCGACCTCGTACTCTGCCCGCCGCACCTCGGAGCGCGCCCGATAGGCTTCGGACACGAGCTGTTCCTCGCCTGGAACCAGAGGCACCGCGCGGTCTTCATCGACGGGCTCGGCGAGAACGATCTCCTCATCCAACGCGAGAGCGATGCGGAGCTCGCTCACCGAAGCCTCGCGGGTGCGCTCGGCCTCGACCACCCGGCGCTCCGCCGCCTTGATGTCGGTCTCGGCACGAAGCACGTCGACACGGGTCGTCTCTCCGGCCTCGTATAGATCGGTGGCCTGGCGAAGTCGGTTGCGGGCGAGCTCCAGGTTCTGCCGCTCGACTTCGATAAGAGCTTCCGCCTCCAGCGCGAAGAAGAACTGCCGGCTCGTCTCGACCAGCACCGCGTCGGAGGTCCCGCGCAGCCCCTCCCGCGCGATTTCGATGCCGATCCCCGCCTGTCGATAGGCTTTGAGGTCCCGGAACCCGGCGAAGATCGGCTGTGAAACGTTGACGCTGATGTCCCAGGCCACGAGCTGCAGGATCGTCCGCACGTCGTCGGGAGGACCGAACGTGACCTCGTGCGAGTTGCGCGTCAAGTTCGCGTCGAAGCTGAGTCGGGGAAGGACGGCCGACCGGAACACTTTGCGGTTCGCCTCCGCGGCGGGGACGTCGGCGCGGGCCCTGGAGAGCTCGAGGTTCCTTTCTAGGGCGAGGGCCATCGCATCGCGGAGCGTCAGCCGACGGTCAGGTGGCGGCTGAACTTCGGCGATCGCGGTCGAGAGGGCGAGGGCGAAAACGAGCATCAGTCTCCTTTCGCGGCGATTCCGTGGAGGAGGATGTCGACCATCCACGAGACGTCCTCCTCCGCGTCGGGAGGGGGGTCCTCCGTCAGGCGCCGGAGCATCAGGGCCGCACCGCTCTCCGAGACGAAGAGCGCGAGCCGCGCCGGATCGCTTTTCCGGACTTCGCCTTTGTCCATCGCCGTTCGCAGCATCCTCTCGAGCCGTTCCAGATAGGCGGAGTAGCGCGGATGGCACATGCGGCGGCGGCGCGCGCTCTGGTGGACGGCATCCGGCGGATGCTTCATGGCGATATAAATCCGGAAGAACTCGCGGTGATCGTCGAAGAACGCGATCTGGGCGCGGACGAGCGCCAGGAGCTTTCCCTCGAAGTCCGGGATCTGCGGAAGAGTGGAATCGATCCTCGCCTCGAGGGTGGAGAAGGCGTAGTCCGCGGTACGCTCGAGGAGGTCCTCGCGGTCACGGAAGTACAAGTAGAGGGTGCCCTTCGCGACACCCGCCTCGTCCGCGATCTCCTGCATCGTGGCTCCGCCCATCCCCTTCCGCGAGATGACCCGCAGGGTGGCCGCCTGCACTTGCTGGACCCGGAAGTCCGTCAAGACCTTGGTGCGACTGATCATGGTCATGACTGTATGGTCAGCATAATGACCACCAAGTCAATATGACACGCGTAGGGGCGCGCGTCAAGAAACAGCGGAAAAACCCCTCTAGCTATACCGATTCCGGGTCTCAGCTCCGCTTGGCGGCGAAGGAGGGGGGTGGTCTCTTCCTTATCGTTGATCGTCGGATGGCACGATTCCCGGCAGGACGACCATCTGTTTCGTGTTCGCGTTGAAGTTTCGTAAGATCTCTTCCTGCTTCATCCCTTCCGGCACGAACATGTCGAGAATCGGAGGAAGCAAGGCCGCCCCTTTTCGCGTCGTGCCCAGACGGTCGCTCCAGCCGCCTTCCCCGACCGGAAGGTTCATCAGAGTGTAGGGAACCTCCGCGCCGCCGAAATTGCCGAAGGAGAGGGTGTCGTCGATTTTCGCGACGGTCAGAAGAACCACGTAAGACCACTCTCCCTTCGCGGTCCCCCCCAGAAAGGACGAGGGAACCAGGAAGGTGAGCTTCCGACCGGCGACACGGACCCCCCGCTCCGGGAAGTAGTACGAACGCTCCAGATCGAGCGAAGCGTCTGCGAAGATTTCCGACGTATCTTCCGGATCGACCCGTCCCCGGCTGGTCTCCAGTTTTTCCTCCAGTACCTTCACCAGGTAGCGCTTCAGAAGACCTTTCGTTTCGACGGGCCGTGGAGTCAAGCAGATCATCTTCTCCCACGCGGACTGGGGATC
>DASPGQ010000132.1 GCA_035620555.1 Vicinamibacteria bacterium | reverse complement strand
CGAAGTCCAGAATTTTCAAGCGCCCGTCGGGAAGGATCCGGATGTTGCTCGGCTTGAGGTCGCGGTGCACGATACCCCGCTCGTGCGCCGCCTCGAGGCCCGCGGCGAGCTGCTCGCCAAGCGTCATCACCTCTTTCGGCGGAAGCCCCGCATTCGCCAATCGGTCGCTCAACGTAGTTCCGGGCACGTACTCGGTGACGAGAAAGTCGACCTCGCCTTCCGAGTCGAAATCGTGAACCGTCTGGATGTTCGGATGGTTCAGCTTCGAAAGCGTGAGCGCCTCACGTCGGAAGAGGCTGCGGGCTTCGTCGCTCGAGAGACGTCCGGGCGGAAGGAGCTTGACGGCGACGTCACGCTCGAGCCGGGTGTCCCGGGCGAGAAAGACCTCCCCCATTCCGCCCGCACCGATCTTCTCGAGAATTCGGTAGTGCGAGAGCGTTCGGCCGATCACCTCAACGCCTTTTCAGGTTGCCATGTTAGACTGACCACGGTCGCGACGTCAACGTCTCATGAGCGCGCGCTACCGTCTCACCGAGCTTCTCGGAAGCGGCGGTATGGGCGAGGTGCATCTCGCCGAAGACACGCAGCTCAAACGCCAGGTTGCGCTCAAGTTCCTTCATCCGGCGCACGAAGCCGACGCAAGATCGCGCGAGCGGCTGCAGCGTGAGGCGGAAGCCGCCGCGGCTCTCGACCATCCATTCATCTGCAAAGTGTACGAGGTGGGCGAGTGGGACGGCCGGCTCTTCATCGCGATGGAGCACGTGCCAGGCGACACGCTCGCCGCCCGTTTGAAGCAAGGTCCTTTCGGCTGGCGCGACGCCGTACGGCTCGGAATCGAGATGGCGGAGGCGCTCGACAAAGCGCACGAGCGTGGGATCGTTCACCGGGATTTCAAGCCGTCGAACGTGCTGATGACCGAGCACGAGCACGTCAAGGTGATGGACTTCGGTCTCGCGCGACAGACCGAGCCTCTGGCGAGCGCGGAGAAGACGCGGAGCGAGCTGACGAAAAGTGGTGTCTTGGTCGGAACGCCCGCCTACATGTCGCCCGAGCAGCTGCGCGGCGAAGCGGCGACGCCGGCGAGCGATCTGTTCTCGCTGGGAATCGTTCTGTTCGAGATGCTCACGGGACGTCATCCGTTCGATGCCTCGATGGGGGCCGCTCTCGGACGGGAGCCAGCGGCCCTCTCGGATACTGACGGACCCGCGTCGCTGATTTCACTCGTCTCACGGTTGCTCTCGAAGGATCCGATGACGCGGCCCGGATCGGCCGGGGAGGTGCGCGAAGCGCTCCGCGAAATCGTGGAACGACCGGGGGAGCTGGCGGGACGGGGCCCGTCGCTCGTGGGTCGTAGCGAAGAGATGACGATCCTTCGTCGTGCGCTGAATGACGGGGGACTCGTCCTGATCGGAGGTGAGCCCGGCGTGGGCAAGACGCGGCTCGCGGAAGAGCTCCTGGCGGAAGCGAAGCATTCTGGCGCGTGGACGTTCACCGGCCGCTCGTACGAGACCGAGGGCGCGCCCCCTTACGTTCCCTTCGTAGAGATCTTCGAGGAGATGCTGCGAGATTTGCCTGAGAAAGCGTTGCGGGAGCTCTGGAAAGATGCTGCCCCGGAGATCGCGAGGCTCGTTCCCGAGGTGCGAAAGCGCTTTTCCGACATCGGTCTCACGCTCGAGCTTCCGCCGGAGCAGGCCCGGCGCTATCTCTTCAATTGCATCCTCGACGTTCTCGAGAACGCGTCGCGTGGCCGGGCCGTCGTTCTGCTCCTCGACGATCTGCACTGGGCCGATGAGGGAAGCCTGCTGTTGCTGCAGCACATCGCACCCAGGCTGCGCCCCACGGGCGTGCTCATTGTCGGCACCTACCGAGACGTCGATCTGGTTGTGGGCCGGCCCTTCGCGCGAGCTCTGGAGGCGCTCATTCGCGGCCACGAGGCCGAGCGCATCTTGCTCAGGCGGTTGTCCGAGGCATCCGTCGCCGAGATGCTCGAAACACTGAGCCAGCGGAGGCTGTCCGACAAGCTCACGAAGCTCGTCTATCGCGATACCGAGGGCAATCCCTTCTTCGTCGCCGAGATCCATCGGTACTTGACGGATTCGGGCAAGACAGAGGTGTCCAACGTCGAGGAGTGGGAAGTTCCCGAGGGAGTACGCCTGGTGATCGGCCGCAGGCTCGAGAAGCTTTCGGACGATACGCGCGGGCTCCTCCAGTCGGCCGCGGTCGTGGGGCGCGATTTCTCCGTCGAGCTTCTTGTGTCGGTCTGCGGCATGGATCCTGACCGGGCGGTGGATGCGATCGAGCAGGCCGAGCGCCGCCGCATCGTTCGCTCCAAAGTCGTGGGTCGCGCCGTCAATTATGCCTTCGAGCACGAGCTGGTGCGCCAAACGCTCCTCGCCGAGCTTTCCGCCCCGAGGCGCCAACGCTTGCATCTTCGGATCGCGTCCGCGCTCGAAACCCAAAGTGGCGACGACCGGGTATCGGAGATCGCACATCACCTCTACGAAGCGGGAAGCGGAGTGGACCAGGAGAAGCTCCTGCGCTTTCTGCTGATGGCGGCCGAGCGCGCGATGAGTTCGACTGCCACCGAGGAAGCGATGCGCCACACCGAGCGAGGTCTCGGACTCGATGGCGTACCCGACGCATACCGCGCGGCTCTCCTGTATCTTCGGGGCGGCGCCCTGTGGGGCATGGGTAATTGGGAAAAGTGCACCGAGGATTGGCAGACATCTTTGACTCTCTACGAGAAGCTCGGAGACGCAAAGGGCGTGTCGCGGGTCACTTCAGGACTCATGGTGCCCATCGCTTGGGCGGGCCGCTGGGAGGACCTCGTGAAGCTGACCGATCGAGCCGAGGCAACGATTGGAACGGACCCCACCGAAGAGCGTTGCCTGCTCCTCTGTCATCGCTCTGCGGGAACGGCGATAGGTGGCGCAATTTATGCGGATGAAACCGAACGACACCTCGCGGAAGCCGAGGAGATAGCTAAAACGCTGCGTGCGCGTCATCTCGAGGGCATTGTCGCGGCCTACCGAGCGCACCCGGGAATTTTCTCCGAGGAGCTCGAGGTGGCGGCTCGAAACGCGGAACGTGCCGTCGAGCTCCTGCGTCCAAGCGCCCGGGTGTGGGATCTGCCGGTCGCACTCGCCTGGATGGTGACGGTTGCCCTCAAGCGAGGCGAGCTTGACGAGGTCGCGCGCATTGGGGAAGAGTGCGTTCGCGTTTCCAGGAAGGTAGGTCACCTCGGCGGACTTAGTTTCGGAGAGAGGCATCTCGCCCAGCGTGCCTTCATGATCTCAGGCGACCTCGAAGCGTACGCCGATTTCGCCGAGTGCGATATCGAGACCGTGCGTCAAGTCGCCCCGCGCGCCATCGCGGGGTCGATCACGGCCAAAGGATTGGTCCAGTTCTGGAATGGTGATTGGGAGGGGGCGGTGGTGACCTTCACGGGTTCGCTCGACGTGCCGACGGTGCCCATCTTCGTAGGTGCCATCGAAGGTGCGCACCTGTTCGCCAGTGCGTATCTCGGCAAGAGCGATGCACTGGCTCTGATGAGCAAGTACCGCTCGCACCTTCCGAGGCTCGGAGCGCCAAACGAGTCCGGACGTTATCGCTTTCTGCTCCACGCCATCGAGGCCCTAGCCGTACTGGATAAGCCTGCAGACGCAGCAGAGCTCTATCCGTTGACGCGAGAGCTCCTCCACAGAGGAGGCAAGCTGTTAATGACGGCCGACTACATCGAGAAGGCTGCCGCCATCGCCGCGGCCGCGGGTGAGCAATGGGACGTCGCGGAGACGCATTTCGAGAACGCGCTCGAACAAGTCGATACCATGCCCTATCGCCTCCAACAGCCCGAGGTGCGACGGTGGTACGCCTGGATGTTTCTATCTCGCAACCGCACCGGCGACCGCGAGAAAGCAAACGCGCTCCTCGAGCAGGCCATCGCCGCGTATCGCGAAATCGGCATGCCCCGCCACGAGCAACTGGCACGCAAAATGATGGTCTGACCCAGATCGCCTCAGACCAAACTTACCTTGATTGTTACTTACATTGAAGGTAACTTACATCATACGTAAGTACCTGGATCAAAAGAATGAGGTTCGTCAACCGGGAAGAAGAGTTGCTCCGACTCGCCGATTGGTGGAGCCGCCCGGGGTCGCTGCTCGGTCTGGTTTGGGGCCGACGGCGGGTGGGAAAGACCGCTCTCCTCAATGAGTTCGCGAAGGACAGAAGGGTCGTTTTCCATACTGCCAGCAGCCGGCCGGTTGCCGATGAGCTGAAGGTCCTGAGCCGCCTCGTCGATTCGGCCTCGAAGCCCTTCTTCCGCGACCTCGGAAGCCGTCCGTTCGTCGACTGGGACGACTGTTTCGACACTCTTGCGGAGTTGTCCCGGCGGGAGCCGATGCTGCTCGTTCTGGACGAGTTCCCCGAGCTGAAAACCACATCTCCTGAGCTCGAGAGCGTTTTGCGTGCCTTCTGGGAGCGCGTGCGGAACAGGACCCTCCTCCGTATTCTGATCTGTGGCTCCGCGGTCAGAACGATGGAGGCGATCCAGGAAGAGCGAGCGCCTCTTTACGGACGGTTCGACCTCAGCTTGCATCTGCATCCTTTCTCTCCTCATGAGGCATCGAAGATGTTGCCAAGGCTCAAACCCGCGGACCGAGCTCTGGTGTGGGGTCTGGTCGGCGGAGTACCTCTTTATCTGGAATGGTGGGACGAAGCGAGCTCAGTGAGGAAAAACCTCGAACGCCTCGTGTGCACGCCCGGCGGCGCGCTCCTCACCGAGGGCGATTTGATTCTGGCTCGGGAGGGGGGGAGCGGCGATTTGACCCGGCAAGTTCTCTTCGCCGTGGCCGCGGGACGAACGAAGTACAACGAGATCGAGCAGGCGATCGGCACGAGCCCGCACCGTATCGTCGAGAATCTCATCCAGCTTCGACTTCTGGAGCGGTTGTCCCCGGTTACCGAAGTTTCTCAGCGGACACGTCGGAGCAGTTATCGGATTGCCGATAACTTTCTCGCATTCTGGCTGGGTGTCGTCTCGAAATACCGTGCCGAGATCGACCGAGGTCTCGGCAGAACCATCCTCAACCCCCTGATTGCGGAGCTGGACGACTACATGGGGCCTCGCTGGGAGGACGCCTTCCGTGAACATCTTCGCCGCCTCGCGGCCCGTGGCGAGCTGGCGGAAGATGTGGTTGCCGTTGGATCGTTTTGGAGCGACGGAGTCGACCCCGTCGAGATCGACGCGGTCGTCCTGGCAGGTCGAAGCCGAAAAGCCATCCTGGTGGGCGAAGCCAAGTGGGCTCGGGAAGTGGATGGTGAACGAGTGGGCCGCGTCCTTCGCGACAAGGCACGCCGTCTGCCGACGATCGCCGACGAGCTCGTGTACGCGGTCTGTGCTCGTGAGAAGGTGAACCGGTCGAAGGGCCTCAAGACCGTTACCGCTCGTCAAATTTTCGGGCGCTAGTCCTGTCGACCAAGCTCTGTCGGACAAAGCTCCTCGAACCGCGGGAGGTTGAGCGGCCTCTTTTTCGTCCGATGAGACGAAGAAGTAAGCTGACGCTATGTCACAGGCGATCGAGTCCTTGCCGGCGCGACGTTTCACGATCGAGGAGTATCACCGCATGGCGGAGGCCGGCACTATCGGTCCCGAGGAGCGTGTCGAGCTGGTCCGAGGCATCGTTCGCGGGATGAGCCCCAAGAATCGAAGCCACGTCGTCGCGGCGGCACGGATTCACGGTTTGCTTCGGGAGGCGCTCGAGTGGCGGGCGGGCGTCTATCAAGAAGCTCCGCTTCGGATGGAGAGCCTCGAGTCCGAACCCGAGCCCGACATTCTCGTTTGTTCCAATCCGGAACTCTCCGCCTATGGAACCGGCGAGACGAAGCCGGTTCTCGTCGTCGAAGTGTCCGAGTCTTCCCTCGACATCGATCTCGGGTCGAAGGCCCTTCTGTACGCGGAGGCGGGGGTGCTGGAGTACTGGGTTGTCAACCTCACCCTCGGTGTTCTCGAAGTCTTTCGCGAGCCTCGTGGTGGTCGCTACCGCTCGCACACCAGGCTATCTCAGGAATCCACCATCGCGCCCGAGGCTTGGCCAGCTGGCGAGCTCGTGGTCGGATTGTTCTTTCGCTAGACCCTGGCTGCGTGGCGCGGCTCAACCGAAGGGCGCTACCGCCGAGCTCGTCGAAGAGACTCCGGCTCGCACATATTATGCTTCAGTAACATAATGCCACAGCGTCATAATCTGAATC
>DASPGQ010000131.1 GCA_035620555.1 Vicinamibacteria bacterium | reverse complement strand
TGTCTCGGCGGGCAAGCTGGGTCTGGTCGATAGCCATTGGAGCTGAAGCTTGACGTCGTGGACGCTTTGAAAACGCTCGTCCGCGTCTTTGGTCAAACAGCTTCGCATGACGGCGTCCAGACCTTCCGGCATGTTCCCTGGTGGCGGTTCTTTTTCGAGGATAGACGCCATAACGCCTGTCCCCGTAGACCCTTCGAAGGCACGATTGCCGGTCGCCATCTCATAGAGAACGGCTCCGAGCGCCCACACGTCCGCCCGGTGGTCGACGGGTCCGCCCGTGACCTGTTCCGGAGCCATGTAGTGAAGCGTCCCGACGATCGTCCGCTCGGTTGTCAGAGCCCGTTGCGCCGTCGGCGCATCGGGGTCGCTCGTTCCCGATAGCGAAGACGCCGAAGCCGCGACCTCTTTCGCGAGCCCGAAGTCGAGAAGCTTGACGCCAGTCTTCGTGAGCATGACGTTTCCTGGCTTCAAGTCGCGATGGACGATTCCTGCACGATGGGCTTTGTCGAGCCCCTGAGCGATTTGAATCCCATACTCGAGCACCTTCTCGAGCCCAAGAGCGTCCCTCGTCAGTCGGGCGGCGAGCGTCTCGCCCTCGATGTGCTCCATGACGAGGTAGTGGATGTCGCCTTCGCGGCCGACGTCATGAAGCGTACAGATGTTCGGGTGGTTCAAGCGCGAGATGACCTTCGCCTCGCGTTCGAACCGCGCCCGCCATTCCTCGCTCTTCGAGAGATGCTCCGGAAGCACCTTGATCGCGACGGTGCGATCCAGCCGCGTGTCGCTGGCTCGGTAGACTTCCCCCATCCCGCCGGCACCGAGCGGTGCCAGAATCCGATAGGGCCCGAGCAAGGTGCCTTCGCTGAGTGTCATGGAATGACCGCGAAGAATCTACCTTCTGACGAGTTGCCAATCAACCGCACTCTAAGCTCTAAGAGTTTCCCATCGAGCCGAATGGAGAAGCGAGACAACTCATCGGGTCGACCCTTGGCGTAGGCACCATAGAAATGGACTTTCCACGTCCGTTTCAAGGTCGCGAGATACAAGCGCCTATCCGTAGGCATCGCCGCCCGGTTGGATTTGGCCCCGAAGTAAAGCAAAGGCGTTTTCGCAGTAGAATCCTACGATGTCCCTTGTGCCCGGCACCCAGCTCGGACCGTATGGGATCGCCGAAGCGATCGGGCGGGGTGGCATGGGCGAGGTCTACCGTGCGCGCGATGCGCGATTGAATCGCGACGTCGCCATTAAGACCAGCACGCAGCAATTCTCCGAGCGGTTTGAGCGCGAGGCCAAGGCCATCGCCGCGCTGAATCATCCCAACATTTGTACGCTGTTCGACGTTGGTAGCGCTCCGGACGTCCCCAGTTATCTGGTGATGGAACTGGTTGAAGGGCCGACGCTCGGCGACCGTATTAAAGAAGGTCCGATCGCGCCCGCAGAAGCTGAAGCGATCGCGCTGCAAATCGCGCTGGCGCTGGAAGCCGCGCACGAAAAAGGGATCACCCATCGTGACCTGAAACCCGGCAACATCAAGATCCGCCCTGACGGCAGCGTGAAGGTGCTGGACTTCGGCTTGGCGAAAGTGGGCCACACGCCCACCGTTGAGGCGAGTGAGAACTCGCCGACCCTGACAAGCGGGATGACCGAGGCGGGCATGATCCTGGGGACCGCTGCGTACATGGCTCCCGAGCAGGCGAAAGGCCGGCAGGTGGACCATCGCGCGGACATTTGGGCCTTTGGCGTCGTGCTCTACGAAATGCTCGCGGGCAAGAGCCTGTTCGCAGGCGACGATCTCACAGAAGTGCTCGCGAGCGTCGTGAAGGATCAGCCCGACCTGAGCGTCGTGCCTGCGCGCTTTCGCAAACTGCTGGAAGCGTGCCTCCAAAAGGATCCGCGCAAGCGCCTGGCCTCGATCAGCGATGCGAAGCTGCTGCTCAGCGACGATGTTGCCTCACCTCCGGCTGCGCCGCAGAAATCGTGGTTACCCTGGGCCGTTGCAGCGGTGCTCGCGATTGGTCTCGGCCTTGCCCTCTGGGCACCGTGGCGAGCCTCCTCGTCTACTGGCCAGGACATGAGCGTGGTGCTCGAGTCGGCCGCACAAACCGCTTGGCTCTCCCCCGACGGAACGCGGCTCTTGGAGCTTGGGGAGACCGCCCGGGTGCTCACCCTTAGCACCGGCGAATACCGGGAGTTGCCGGGCATCCAAGAAATGCGCGCGCCCTTCTGGTCCCCTGATGGGCGCTGGATCGCGTTCTATTACAACTACAAGCTGATGGTGACGCCTTCCTCCGGAGGACCCGTGCAGGAGATTTGCCAGGATACGGGCGATTGGTTTGGAGGATCCTGGCACCCGAACGGGACCGTGCTGGTGGCGGCCGCAGGAGGGCCCATCCGAGCCGTGAAGATCGTCAATGGCGCTGCCGCCGGCGGCTGCGAGGCCGTGCTGCCGGAGTCGGGAAACTCGCAATGGCACCCGGAATGGTTGCCGGATGGCGAACACTTCCTCTACACGGTGCCCCGCGCCGGCGTGTACTTTGCCAAGCTGCAGGACACCGCACCGCGGCGCATCCTGCCGGACGTGTCGAGTGTGCGGTATGCCGCGCCCGTAACCGGTGAGGACGTGGGTCACCTCCTCTTCCTGCGTGGGAGCAGGTTGATGGCACAACCCTTCCGTGCGGAGGACGGGTCCCTGCAAGGGGACCCCGTCGAGTTGGCGACGGACGTCGCAACGGAGTTCACCCCTTTCTACGGCGTCGTTTCCATCGGGTCGAACGGGCTGCTGGCTTATTCGACGGGTGTTAACAGCAGCCAACTGACATGGCTGGACCGGCAAGGGCGCGAGATCCGCAAGGCCGGGACGCCGAAGGCGTACGCCGGACTGACCCTGTCACCGGATGACTCTACTATTGGCATTGCTTACCCTAGCGGCGCGGGTCCTTCGACCACCGTTCGGGTGTCGGATGGTGTGGAAACGCAATTCGACGTGACCCGCGGCCTGGTCTGGTCTCCCGATGGCGCCTGGATCGCCGCGTCGAAGAACCAGCAGGGACTGGTGCGGCTCCCGGCTGGTGGAGGACCCGCGGAAGCGCTGCTCGCGAACAAGAACGCAGCACGCCCCAGCCAGTGGACATCCAACGGAATCCTCTACACGGACGCAGGCGACGTCTGGATTCTGCGGCATCCGGAAATGCCGGGATCGCAGCCCGAGAAAGTGCTGGGAACGCCCGCCCTGGAAACCCAGGCCCAGCTTTCGCCCAACGGTCAATGGCTGGCGTTCACGATGATCGAGTCAGGCCCTATGGCGGTGTATGTCTGCCATTTCCCGGATTGCGCGGACCGGCAGAAGCTGGCGGGCACACGTGAGCCACGCTGGAGCGCGGACGGCAAGGAACTGTTCTGGTTTCGGGACGTAGGAGAAGAACGCGAGTTGGTCGCGGCGACGGTGCATCCCGGGGCCACGTTCGCCTACGATCCTCCCCATGTCCTCTTCTCCTTGAAGGCAGACTGGTTCGCTCCGGAGCTCAACCTTTACACCTATGCGCCGTCGCGCGATGGGCAGCGATTCCTGGTCACACCTTTCACTGAGGATGCCACGCGGCGCTTGCATCTGGTGACGAGCTGGCGGCGGCTACTGAAGAAGCCGAACGGTCATTAGCATAGACGCTTTCACTCACGCGTCATATTCACGCAGCCACCGCCTGGTTCGCAATCCTCAGCGGTGGGCATTGCTGGAGCGCCTTGTTGAGGATGGACTATAGCTGAAATGAGCCCTAGCGGGTCATGCCTTCGTCACCAGACCGGATTCGATGAGGCCTCGCCACTGCTGGACCAGGCGGCTGGCGAGCCCGGGGTCGTCGATGAGTACGCCCATCTCGATGTTGCGGGTTTGGCCTCGGTCGGTGAAGTTGGCGGAGGTGACGAGGGCCTTCGTTTCGTCGACGACGATGCACTTGGCGTGAAGGCTCACCCGGGATTCGGAATCGGCGGTTCGGGGGTCGGAATAGACCTCAGGGAGGGGCTCGCCGAAGGGCCAGTTCTCCTGGAGGAAGTCCTGGACTTTGTTGACGAAGATGAGGGTCTGGACTCTCCTTTCCTTCATGGTTTTGTGGAGGGGGGCGAAGATGTCTTTGCCGTGGTCGAAGGCGTAGCCGCCGATCAAAACGCTCTTCTGAGCATCCTCGAAAAGCTCACGGACGACGACGAGGGTGTCGCGGGCGGTGCTGACGTGGGCCTCGGGTCCGGTCCAGACGAGGTCGACGCGGGGGACGGGGCGGAATCGGCGTTCGGCGATGATGACGTGAAGCAAGGGGCGAAGGTTCGCTTCGTCGAGTGCAGCGAGCGGCTGCAAACGCTCAAAGACGTGACCCAGACCGTGCGATTCGAGGGACGCCTCCGTAAGGGGCCACCGTACCCGATCGCGCTCGATGAGCCGTAGAAGGGCTTCGAGGTCGGGAAGGGCTACCTCGGTGAGGCCGCGGTCGTCACTCACGGGACGTCAGGTTACTCCTTCTGGATGGCCCTCTCGGCATCCGCGATGGTGATCATCAGCGTCATCGGGTCGAGCGGCGAGGCGTGGAACCCGCACGCTTCGTAGAACCGTTTCGCGTCCTCCGAGATCGCATGAACCAGGATTGCGCGAATGCCGCCAATCTCGGCCGCCTGGAGGGTTCTCAGGATCGCGTCCCGCAGAAGAGCTCGGCCCATGCCGCGTCCCTGGTGCGTCTCGTCGACAGCTAATCGTCCGAGCACCATCACGGGAACGGGATCGGGCATGTTCCGTCGGGTGCGGCCCGTCGCCGCGTGCGCCGCCACGCTGCCACTAGCCAGAGCGTAATAGCCGACGACCTTCTGGTTCGCGGCGCAAACGACGTACGTGCGCGACGCTCCGGCCTGGTCGTTCGCCAGGGCGCGGTGTTTCAGCCAGTCGTCGAGAACCGGGACCCCGGAACGAAACGACGACACATCGTGTTCCGGTCCGATGTGCTCGGGGGGGCTGACGGCGTCTCCGCCGCTCCGGGTCATCGCTCCCAGGGAGGCTTCGACGTGAGCAGCCGCCGGAGACGCGGATTCTCTTCGGGCGATCGGTCCAGAGCAGCGATAAATTTCTTGTACGTCTTCTCGTCGAGATGGAAGAAGGTGCGATCCAGAAGAATCCCCTCCGCTTCGCGGCAGGCCGCCTCGAGCATGAATTCCGAGCGGTTCTTGCCAACTGCCTCGGCGGCCCGATCGATGAGTGCCCGTTTCGCCTTGTCGGCTCGAAGGTTGATCACCGTGCTTGCCATGGATGGAACCCCCTATATCCGTGAAACCAATATAGAATACTGTATAGACATTGTCAACACAGCTCACGGTTTTTCGGAGAAGAACGCGAGCTCGGGGTCGTGTCCGATCGTCGGGACGACGAGGGCTCGGTCGAGGTATCGGTTGAACCGCTCGCAGGAGCACTCGGCGATGAACAGGCACCCGTGGCAGGCGGCCCCTTCCAGGGTGCGCTCGGAAGGGTCGTTCTCGGGCGAGTGAGAGGCGCAGACGGGGTCGTTCGAGCAGAGGGAGCCCATGTCGAAGGCGCGCTCGAGGTGGTCTCCGATCTGCCGGCCCTGCTCGACGAGACCTCCCAGGGTACCCTCGGTTCCCGCGCTTCCGGTCGAGAGCAGGATGGCGGCCATGGGGAGGTCCGAGTTCGCGGGAGCGCAATAGATCCGCTCGCGGAGGGCGCTCGCGCTGTAGCCGCACTCGAGGGAGATCGCGGAGACGAGAAGGTGCGCGAGTGAGTGGAGGAGGTAGAAGCGCACTCCGGGAAACTCGGGGGCGTTCCTGAGCTCCGCCGCCCAGGCGTCGTAGCCTCGGAGAAGCTCGAGGCCGCGCCTCCGGACGGAATCTCGCTCCTCCCAGTCGCGGACCGCTTTCTCGTCGAGCCGGAGGAAGACGCCTTCACCTCGGATTTCGGATGCGGGAATCCAGTTCGTGGTCAGACCCAGCACCTGGGACTGGACCTGAAGGTCGAACTCGCCTTGAAGGTCGGGCGTCACCGGCTCGATGCGGGTGAAGCCAACCTGGGCCTGCACCTCTCTAAGCTTCCGGACCAGGACGATCTGGGACACCTTCCCCGGCAAACCCGTCTTCGGGGCAAAGCTCCTCGCATAAAACGCGTCTTCCGCTCGAGGAAGATCGCCAGGGGCCTCGGGCTTGGAATCGATGAGCTGCTCGAACTCCGCGGTGCGGATCGGCTTTCTCGCAACCGGCAGATCCTGTTTGACCGCCTGGACCGCTTTCAGCACCTGCTCGTCCGTGTATCCCTCGACCGCGGCTTTCACCTTGGGGATCGCTCGAAAAGCGGTGATCGTCTCCCGCGTTGCGGCCTGGAGGACGTCCCAGTTCGTCCGCACCGCGACTTCGAGCTCACGACCCTTCTCGGGAAGGGAGAGCGCGCTCACCACTTGAGGAAAGTAGCCGTTACTCGCGGTCCGCACCAGGAGCCGCAGCGGCTCCGAGCATTCCTCGTCGCCTTCGACCCCGAGCCACGGACGCTTTCCCTCGCACGGGGGATTGGCTTCGGGAGCGATCGCCCCCGAAAGCTTCTCCCGGGCGCCGCACGCGCACTGAACGCTCACCTCGGAGAAATCGCCCGTGGCGCCCTCGAGAAGCTTCAAGCTCGGTGAGGGACACCGCCTTTCGACAGCCCGGTGTACGAAGTAGATCCAGGGAAACTCCTGAATATGACCCCGACGGCAGGCGCCCACGAACCGGACGGGGACGCACTCCGTCCCTTTCTTCTGCTCGCACTGGTGGCGGTACCGGCCTCCTTTGAGGTCGAGGCCGTCGCTTCGGACGAGCGCCCGGCAGCGCGGGTTCTGACACACGAACCACCGCGGCATCTCGAGGACCTGAATCCCGACCGCTCGCGAGGGCTGCCGGCCGTCCCCCGCGGGTGGCTCCCGAAACGCGTTCTCGAACGAAAGCTCGCGTCCCGCTGCGCGAAAGCTCTCGGCGAGCGCGTCTCGCAAGCGAGGCTCCTGGATGATGCGATATCCCGATTGGCCGTAGTCCCAGAAGTCGAGCCCTCCGACGAGGACCGCCTGATCCACGAGATCGATGAGAGCGCCCGCACCGTAGGTGGTGATGACCTGGCTTTGTCGCACCTGGCCTTCCGGACGGAGAAAGACGTGCTTCTTCCCCCAGCCCACCGCTTTCGCCATCAGCTCTTCACCCCCAGGGCCCCCAGCCGCTTCCTCTCGATCCAGAGGTGCACCGAAGGCTCGACGTCGCGCATCGACGTCGGTGCGATGAACTTGGCTTCATCCGAGCCGGGGGCGGGGATCACGTCGTCCGCCGTATGAAGGAGCGGGGTTCCCGCGTCCTTTTCTCGATCGAACCGCGAGTAAGCGAGGTTCGTCGCCGCGTGGCGGGCTTGCTCCGCAAGAGATCCCCAGGCGTCCAGGAGGTTTTGCGCCCGGCCGCGAATCCTCTCGACGAGCTTCTCGTGCTCCGCGGTCGTGAGCTTCGTGTGACGGCCGGCCCGCTCGGCCACGGCCTCCGCGGCCCGATCGCCGGAGTCGCGATGATCGGAAAGAACCATCGCCGAGGCCGGACGGGTCAGGTCCCGATCGCCCAGCCGGGTCATCGCCACGAGCGTTCCCGCGAGACCGCGGTCGAGCGCGGGCCCCGAGAAGGGCGTCAGGCTCGTCGCCTCGACGAAACGATAGAAGCTCTCGTGATACGCGGCGAAGCGCTCGTAATGCGAGCGATCGCGCGGTTTGTGCACGTTGAAGCAGGTCACGACGAGCCCGGGCCACTTCGTCTGCCGCCCGACCCGGCTCGAAGCCTGAATGTACTCGCTCGTCGTCTTGGGCTGTCCGGCAACGACCATCAAACCGAGGCGGTCGATGTCCACCCCGACCGAGATCATGTTGCTCGCGAGGAGAACGTCCACGTGGCTCTCGCTCCGGTAGGGTTTCGCGAGACGGGACTTCGATTCCGTGATCTTTCCCGTGGACTCCCGGCTGGTGAGCTCGACCGGCTCCATCTGGACGAGGCGATTCCGAAACCAGGGATGCGCGCCCGAGAAATCGACGGGTTTCTTGTCCTCCGCAAGAGCGCAGCGCGTGCGCACGTCGTCCTCGACGAGACGCCTCATCCCGCCGAGCTCTCGCAAGCTATTGAAGTAGCCCGCGAGCGTCATGTAGGCATCCGCCGTCTGATCCTCCGGGCCCTCGGGGTCGTAGGACTTGTTCGCCGCGGCCAGAAGAGAGACGTAGGTGCGGAGCAGGATCGCCTTCATCGAGCGGCCCGTCGCCGCGACCCCGACGTAGAGACGACCCGGCGATTCGCGGTCCACGCGCGCGAAGAACGTCTCCGAGTCCTCCACCCCCGGCGGAGGAAAGATGGAAAGCTCGTGCCGCCCGAAAAGCGCCCGAACCTGGACGCTCGCCCGTCGGACGGTGGCGGTCGACGCGATCACCTTCGGCCGCACCACCTCGCCGGTTTCGTCCGTCGCGCTCGAGAGCGTCTCGATGGCCGTCTCATAGAGCCCGGCCATCGTTCCCAGAGGACCCGAGATGAGGTGAAGCTCGTCCTGGACGATGAGCTCCGGAGGCCTCAGCCCGTCGGGAAGGGCTTGGGCCGATTTCGGAAGCCTCTTGTCGAGAGGCCCGAAAAAGCGCCGCCCCTCGTGCGCGAGGGCCCGGCCGAAGAGCATCCCCGTCTCGCCGCGCCAGGGGAGCATCGCGAACTTGTCGACCGTGGCCACCAGGAAGCCGGGAAGCTCGCGATAGACCTGCTCGTCCACGAATAGCACGGGGAGGCCGTCGCGGTTCTGGGCCGCCGAGAACGCGCAGCGAAAATCGACGCACCCCACGATGACCTCCGCGTCTTCTTTCCGAACGGTCAGGCTGTCCTTAGTCAGCTCCTTCCCGCACCAGGGACAGCTCGTGAGCGGAAAGGGCGAACTCGCGCTCTTCGAGGACGAGTTCTTGTACTCCGTGATCAACCTCGTGACCTCGGAAATCGTGTTCGAGGTCGCGCTCTGGCCCACCCAGAGTCCCACAGAGAAACGGACCTCGCCGAGCCTTTCGACGCGGTCTTTGCGGAGCTCCTCGAGAGCGCACATGAGCGTCGCCGCCCGGCCGAGCTGGTCGAGCGTCAGGAGCCGGAGCGTGTAACGGAGGAGCACCGCAACCCCGAGCCCCCCGTCCGCGCGCGCCACTCCACGAAGCCGCCTCAGAAGAAGCGTGAAGGCGATGACCCCGAGGTAGGCCTCCGTCTTTCCTCCGCCGGTGGGAAAGAAGATGAGCTCCACGTTCTCGCGAAACTTGTTCTTCGGATCCGCGATCGACGCCACGTTCAGAAGAAGGAATGCGATCTGGAAGAGGTGCCAGCTCGGGTTCTTCCCTTCCCCGTATCGCTCCGGATTCCGGCGCCGCGCCGCCATCGCCATTGCCCGATTCGCGAGACGAAACGCTTCGAGCGCGTCCGGGTCTTTCGTCAGCAGCTCGGTGCCTTCGGCAATACGAGCCTTCGCCTCCTCCGCCCGGCCCATCAGCTCGTCCCGAACCTCGGAACGTCGTTTCGTCCCGACTTCGATCATCCGCTGCGAAGCGATCCACTCCCCGTACGCATCCATCAGAGGCGCAAGCGACGCCCTCACCGCGTCTTCGTCACCGAGATCCGCCAGCTTCTCCATGTCCGTGACGACGGCTTTCTCTTCCCGCGTCACCACCCGCCGTACCTCGGAGCGAGGGATCCAGCTCGTCCGCACCCTCCGGACCAGATCCACCTGCTCGGGTACTTCGACCGAAACCCCGTGCCCAACCGCGTACTCGAAGCGATCGCGAAACTGGAGGTCTGAGACCCGATCGTCCCAGTCAGACGAGGTCTCCCCCCGCCGATTCGGCCGCGGCACGAAGCCCGCCTCAAAGTAGAGCTCGAGCGCCACCTGGAATAGGAACTGCTCGTCCTTCCGCCCTCGCTCTCCCGGAGAGCGCTCGTTCACGACGAAGAGGGACAGCGCCCGCGTGCCTTGCGGAAGCCCATGCCCCTCCGCCGGACCGAGCTTCCCCCGCAACACCACGCCGCTCGTCTCGGGAACGGTGATACCTGCGACGATCGCCTTCGGAT
>DASPGQ010000130.1 GCA_035620555.1 Vicinamibacteria bacterium | reverse complement strand
CCGGCCGACATCATTATCCCTCCGCGGATCGTCGTCGACGAGAAGACCGCAAAGAGGCTTCAAGAGCGTGTCGACAAACCGAGCGAGCCGACCGACGCGATGAGAGAGCTGTTCTCGAAGGACTAAGCGGGGTCATCCGTCGACATTGGGGATCGCCGTCCGCCAGCTCCGCCCGGAAGACGATCGTGCCGACTTTCGCTCGCGCAATATCGATCTGGATCGCTTCTTCCACAAATACGCTGGTCAGAATCAGTTTCGCCATCACATCGGGACGACATATGTCGCGGTTGACGAGGGCCGGATTCTCGGCTTCGCCACGGTCTCGCCATCTCAGATCGACGTCGAGCGCATTTCGGCGGCTCGGCGCAAGCGGCTGCCCCGGTATCCCATGCCGGTCCTTCGACTGGCGCGACTCGCCGTGGACGAGCGCGCTCAAGGGCGGGGTGTGGGAGGTGCACTCTTAAAGGCGGTTTTCGTTCTCGCGCGACAAGTGTCCACGGATTACGGCTGTGTCGGCGTTGTCGTGGATGCCAAGCCGGACGCGATTGCGTTCTACGAGCGGTACGGGTTCGTTGAGTTCCCGTCGCTATCAGGTCAGCTCGGCGACCGGCCAGAGCCGACGCCGATGTTTCTCGAGCTCGGAGCTATTCCTGACACCAGCGAGTATGTATGAACAAGGCGGAGCCTCGTCAACGAGCAGCGACCCCGTCGACGACGTCAAGGTGTACAAAGAGCTCGGGCGGGAGAGGTTGACCTGGTCGTCAAGCCGAAGAGTGCTTGAGTCGAGCAAAATCGTGGAGCTTCACTCCGATCGTCGACCGAATACTCGTCGAGATTTTTCAACTTTCCCCTTGACAAAATCTCGGGAGCTTAGTCGACGACCACGACGACGCGACGGAGAATGGGTTTGAGATGCGCTGGGAAGCGGCTGAACGCAACGAAAGTTCGACGGAGCTTCCGAAGTCATTTTCGACGAGGCTCGTTGCCCGTGGGCTCTCTGAAACGCCAGAAAAAGTGTGTGCTATATAAAGTGTATGTCACGCGATCACTCACTTAAATCCGTCGGCGACGAGGAATTGCTCAGCAGACTCTCCGATCTTCTGGTGCAGTCTCGGCGCATCGAATCCGAGCTCATCGCTCACATCGGTGAAGTCGACGAGCGCAAGCTGTACGCACGTCGGGCCTGTTCGTCCATGTTCTCGTTTTGCGTCGAGATCTTGAACTTGTCCGAAGCGGAAGCTTATCTGCGGATCGCGGTTGCACGCGCGTCGAGGAAGCACCCGGTCCTTTTCGAGATGCTCGCTGACGGACGCCTTCACTTGAGCGGCATCGCTCTTCTGGCCCCGCATCTCACCGAGTCCAATCGCGACGCGGTTCTCGCTCGGGCGGCACACCGATCCAAACGTGAGATCGAGGAGCTCGTTGCTGAATTGGCGCCGAAGCCCGATGCCCCGTCGACGATCCGGAAGCTACCCTCCCCGCCACAGAACGACCGGCCGGCTCCCGACCAACTCCGTCCGGAAAGAGTTGACCCCCCATCCGAGCTCCGTCCGGACGGAGTCACCATGTCGGGAAGCCCACCCCAGCCAAAGCCGGAAAAGCCTACTGAGGCCACGGCCTCTCTTCCTCCAAAAGCGAGCTCCGAGGTCAAACCGCTCGCCCCCGAAAGATACCGGGCCACCTTCACGACCAGTGCCGAGTTTCGCGACAAACTACGCCGGCTGCAGGCGTTGATGCGGTCCTCCACGTCCGACGGAGACCTGGCCGCGGTCATCGAAGAGTCGGTAACCGAGAAGCTGGAACGGCTCGAAGCGGCTCGCTTCGCCCAAACGAAGGCTCCGCGAAAGGATCTCCAAGAGACCGACACGACGCCGTCCTCGCGTTACATCCCGGCGGCCGTCAGGCGTGCGGTTCGAAAGCGGGATGGGGCTCGCTGTGCCTTCGAGGACGCCCAAGGCAAGCGCTGCACCGAGAGCAACCGGCTAGAGTTCCACCACAACAATCCGTTCGGACGTGGAGGCGATCACAGCCTCGATAACGTCAGGCTTTTGTGCAGGGTCCACAACGCGTTCTTGGCCGAGCAGGATTACGGCAAGCACGTGATGCAGAAACACCGTGGCTCGGGCGATCGCGTGTCGGAATCCGCGCCCGTCTATTTTGCCCATTTCGCGATTTCCTCGCGCTCTCCCCCAAGTCTCTGCTTCTCAGTTCACCCTGGTGCTCGAGCTCTGACGTCAGGCATTCGCCTCTAGGGTTCTGTATGCGCGGGCGCGTGTACACGGGCGGTAAAAGTTCATGGCGGACGTAAGCCTCGGTTTTCTGTTCATTGATCTCTCTGACAAGGGTTGGGCCAAGGGTGAGTTGGACGGTGTTGGACCGATTACTGAATGGGTTGATCGAATTCTATAAGGGGGTTGCCCAGAAAGTGTATCCGTACCGTTATTGGTTCGCGGTGCTAACCCCGGCGCCGTTCGGCTCTCTCGTTGTCGCCCTCGCGCTCGGTCCTCAGGAGTGGCTTGCGTCTCCCCTTGTTCCCGTGATTGGCCCCTGGAGCCTCGTAGGGACGGTTTGGCTGTGGGCTATCTTTCTCATTTGCATCTGGTTTCATCCTGAGCGCGGGAGCCTCTACCAGCCGAATGTCCCTAACAGCATGTTCCCGCCAGGAACCCCCAAGGGTGCGGCGGCGGTTCTAACGGCTATCTTCGTTGTGCTGCCAGCTCATGTGTTCATCTTTGCGTATTAGCCGAGTCAAAGCATGCCGAGTTTCAACCGCGATCTCGTTTTGCGATGAAAGCGTCCTGCTATTGACGTTGCGCTCGTTGGCGGCGAGGGCTTTGGTGAACAGCGACAGCGACGATAATCGTTTAGCAGACCGAGGAAGTGATGAGCTTGAACAAGATCAGAAACGCCGGCATCGTGGGTCTTGCAGGTGCACTATTGTTTCTCATTCTTCTCTTCGGACTCGAGATGTTCCTTCACCAGTTGTCGATTAGGCCGATCGTGGACGCCGATACGTTCCTGCCTCTTCTCACACTTTCGTTTGTGATTTCGTTCGTTCTCTATTTGTGGGCCGTACGGGCGAAGGACGTAGAGTTCGGCGTCGTCCTTTGGCGCTCGAAACACAAAGTGCGTTTTCTTGGGACCGAAATAACTGCGTGGGTATTCTGGCCGCTCGTGGTGGTTTTGTTGGCTGCATTCGTCCTCAGCGTTCGTCAAGTGCTCGTAAACTAGGCTACTTTCCGGTGCAAAAAGCTTCAAAACGATCCCGATACTGACTGACCGATCAGTAGGGTCCGCCGGTTGTTCGTTCATATTGGCGGACTCGAACTCGGTGTCGGTGCTGGAGGAGCTGGGATGTGGTGCGATACCGATCCGAGCACGTGGTGGTAGGGGAGGAGTCCCCAGACCTGATGCACAACAAAGCCATCAACGCCATAGGTGTAGGGGTTGCCGGGATGATGTTATTTAATGCTGTCCATGTCTTCACGAGTGACTTCGTATCGTCCAGATTCTCACGTGAACTTTGGACTGGTGGCATTGTTACGATGGGTATTGTTCCTTTTCTCGTATTTGCTGGCCTCTATCTAGCTTACGTCCGCGGTCGGTCCGTCGAGCCATGGGGGACCGTTGGGTTTCGCAAGCCCATACTTCGTGTGCTTTGGCTCACTCTGGTCGCGATGGTGATTCTTGTGTTTGTGATATCCATCTTGCCGGATGTATGTCGGCGGGTCATGTGAGCGCCGGAACGCCAGTTGTCAGAAGGTGTATCGATATAATGGTCGAGTGAGGTGTAAGCGCAATTGTAAAAGGAGGCCGAAGATTTTGTCATTATCAACGCCCCGATCCTGCAGCGCTGTAGGCGACTGTACTTTGGTTCCTGTAGCGGCCGAGATGGAGGTTGAGGGCAGTTAAGGGTGGAAGTGCGAACTTCCATAGGAAGCACGGTGCGAGCAAGACTGCTGTTCCATCGGCACTTCGTTGTCGGCCTTGCATCCATGCTTCAATTGGCATCATGCGATGCGTGGTTGCATTCCTGTCTCGAAATCGGCGCTGGGGAGAGGAAGCTTACCAAACAAGAGGTTGGCAAAGCTGTAGAACTGATTGAACGCTTCATCGCGGAGGAGAATCTAGACTGCACGCCTATCGACTCACCGATCGGCATGCCAGCGGAGGACTCAACTTTCCGCGAGACGCATTATTGCATTGACCCTAGCAAGGATCGTGTTCGAGTCGAGTTCGCATTCGCGGACGATTATGTCGTCGTTGAGTTCACCGACACGGGTCGAACGGAGCCAGAGTTCATGAAACGAGCGCGCGAGACATTGCTTGAACAGTTTGCCGCCGAATTCGGAAACGACAGAGTTGCACTGAGAACGGATTGTTACAAGGAACGTCGGCAGGCTCCCTGATCTATTCATATGCGCGAATGCTTGGACCACCGGTTAAGAGAATGGAGGTTTCTTCTTTCGTAAAGAAAGGAGAAGGGCCCGCCATGTTCGTGGCGTGCGGGCCCGTGGCCGGTGCAACTTTGACTTCGGCAAGACTCACTCGCTGACCCCGATCCTTTGCGTCTCTCCCCCTTCGCGCCTTTGCGTTGACCCCTTCCGATTCGGAAACGTCCCCTCAGCTCTTCTGCCGTCTCAGAAACGTCGGCATGTCCAGATCTTCGCCGGCGGGGCCCTCCATCGAGCCGAAGTCGAGATCCACGGTGAGGTTGTCGGCGCCTTTGCGATAGAAGCCCTCCGAGCCCACCGCCATCTCCGCCGGCTGCTTGTAGTTCGCGATATCCACCGGGGTGTTCGGGGTGCGGCGGGCCGCCTCGCGCTGGAAGCCCGTGGCGATCACCGTCACCTTCATCTTCCCCGTCATCCGCGGGTCGATGACCGCGCCGAAGATGATGTTCGCGTCGGGGTCCGCCTCCTCGTGGATGATGGACGAGGCCTCGCTCACTTCGGTGAGACTGAGATCGTCCCCGCCGGTGATGTTGATGATGACCCCCTTCGCGCCGTTGACCGATGAGTCCTCGAGAAGCGGGCTGCTGATCGCCTTCTTCGCCGCCTCGTCGGCACGGTTCTCACCCTCGGCGATGCCCGTCCCCATCACCGCGTCGCCCATCCCCCGCATCACCGTACGCACGTCATTGAAGTCCAAATTGATCAGCCCCGGCACGGTGATGAGATCCGAGATCCCTTGAACCGCCTGACGCAGCACATCGTCGGCGATGGAGAACGCCTCGGAGATGGGAGTGGTGCGCTCGACGGTCTGGAGAAGCCGGTCGTTGGGAATGGAGATGAGCGTATCGACCTGCTCCCGGAGCTCGCGGATTCCGTCCTCGGCCTGCATCTGCCGCCGGCGCCCCTCGAACGTGAAGGGCTTGGTCACCACCGCGACCGTCAGAACCCCGAGCTCCGAAGCGAGCGAGGCCACGATGGGCGCACCCCCCGTGCCCGTTCCGCCCCCGAGACCCGCGGTCACGAAGATCATGTCCGCCCCCTCGATCGCCTCGAGGATGCGTTCCGTGTCCTCGAGAGCCGCCTGGCGGCCGATCTCGGGATCCGCCCCGCAGCCGAGGCCCTTGGTCAGTTTTCCTCCGAGCTGGATCTTCGTCTTCGCCCGGTTCGACCGCAGCGCCTGCAGGTCGGTGTTCGCCGCGAGAAAATCCACCCCGGAGATGCTCGACGCGATCATCCGGTTGATGGCATTGCCCCCGCCGCCGCCGACCCCGACGACCTTGATGCTGGCGCCTCCGACCTGCTCCTCGATGGACAAACGCCCCGGATCTCCCTCGGGGTGATCGTCTTCGAATCGTATCATTCGCCTACCCTCCCTGGTTCTTGAAACTGTTTACACGCACGAAAGCATCTGCGAAACGTGCACGAGCTTGCGGACCCTCTCCCAGACCTTCCACCACGAATGGGTGCCGGCGCTGGGAACGAGCTTGTTCGAGCGAATCCGGTGGGCGTAGAGCACGAGCCCCACCGCCGTCCCGTAGGACGGGTTCGCGATCACGTCGACGAGACCGCCGACTCCCGTGGGCGTACCGCAGCGAATCGGCATATCGAAGATCCGATCGGCCACTTCGAGAAGACCCTCGAGGGAAGCGCTTCCTCCGGTGAAGACGACCCCCGAGTTCAACACCCGCTCGTAGCCGGTGCGCCGGATCTCGTCGTAGATGAGATGGCAGATCTCCTCCGCCCTCGGCTGGAGGATGTCGGCGAGGAGCTGGCGCGACAGCACGCGCGCTTTCCTTCCGCCGACGCTCGGTACTTCGATCGTGTCCTCCTCCGAGACCATGGTCGAAAGCGCGGTGCCGTACTTCTTCTTGATCTTCTCCGCTTCCTGGATGGGAGTCCTGAGGCCCACCGCCACGTCGTTGGTGAAGTGGTCGCCGCCGATGGGAAGCACGGCCGTATGCCAGATCGCGCCCTTGTCGAAGATGGCGAGATCGGTCGTTCCGCCGCCGATATCGACGAAGGCGACACCAAGCTCTTTCTCGTCCGGTGTCAGCACGGCTTCGGCGGCGGCGAGCTGCTCGAGGACGGTCTCGGTAACTTCCATTCCCGCCCGGTTGATGCAGGTGACGACGTTCGCCATCGCGGTCGTGCTCGCGGTGATAATGTGCACATTCGCCTCGAGCCGATTGCCCGTCATCCCCGTCGGGTCGTGAATCCCGTCGTGGCCGTCGACCACGAACTCCTGAGGAATCACGTGCACGATCTCGCGGTCGTTGGGTAGAGAAATGGCTTTCGCGGCGTCGATGGCGCGAAAGACGTCCTCGCGCGTGATCTCGCGGCTCTTGTTGGTGATGGCGACCACGGCCCGGCTGTTGAATCCCTTGATATGGCTGCCGGCGAGACCGACGTGTGCCGATTCGACCTCCACCCCCGCCATCAGCTCCGCTTCCTCCACGACGCGTTTGATGGACTCGACCGTCTGGCCGAGGTTGATCACCATGCCCTTGCGGAGCCCTTTCGATTCCGTGGAGCCGATGCCGATGACGTCGACGCGTCCCTCCTCGGTGATCTCGGCGACGATGGCCGTGACCTTCGTCGTACCGATGTCGAGGCCGACGATATATCTGTCTCTCTTGTTCAGAATGACGCACCTCCGATGTCTTCGGGCTCGGCCAGCTTCAGGTAAGCGCGGTCCCGAAATCGCAGATCGACGATCTCAAGGGCCGGAAATTTAACCGTCAGTCCATTCAATAACGGGAAAGTCTCGGTCAGTCGATCGACCAGGTCCTGCTCCGACGCCAGCACCGTAACCGGGGGTTCTCGGAGACGAAGCGCGATCGATTCCGGACCTGAGGCGACGTCGATCTCCGAAACCGCACCGGCGAGACGCGGAACTTCGCCGAGGGCCTCGGCGATGCGTCCCGCGAGCACCGCCCGCTCGAGAGAGATTCCGTCGTCCTCGGCGATTCCCTGAGCCAGGAGGAGCGATTCGATCTCGTAATCCGGAGAGAGCTCGTCGAGGATCGTCCCGTCGGCGGAGAGGAGATAGAGAGCGTCGAGAACGGCGATGGCGACCGGACGGCGCTCTTCGATGGCGAGCGTCAGCGTCGCCGGAAGCACCCGCTCGATCGCGACCTCGCGCACCCAGGCGGAACGGAGGAGCTTCTGCCGGACGTCTTCGAGATCGAGCGTGAGAATGTTGGAGCGGCTCGTGAGCTCCAGGAGCTCGAGGATCTCTCCGTCGGAGAGCCTTTCGTTTCCGTCGACGCGGATGCGATGCACCGAAAGCTCGGGAGCGCGGCTCATCGCCGCTGCCGCCCACACGAAGGCGCCCACCAGACTCGCGATCCCCAGCAGGAGCGCTACCCGACGCGCGCCGCCGCGTCCCAGCTTCCGTGCCGGCCTCGTCCTTCGCCTCTGCCCGCGAAGGAAATGCTCGTCGGGCGCGCCCTTCCTCAGCTCCACGTCA
>DASPGQ010000129.1 GCA_035620555.1 Vicinamibacteria bacterium | reverse complement strand
ACGAGCAAGGTGACTCAGACGCTATGGCTACAGGCGGCCAACGGTCCCCCGTGGGAGCCATCGCTGGTCGTCGAGACACTGAGAGAGGGAGCGCTAGACGGACCCTCGTCGACGACGCGGACGGTCTACACAAGGGGGTATCGACCATAAGTCATCGCGCGTCGTTGTAAGCAGTCTGTAGGACCGCTACAATCGCCCCTTGTTGGTGTGAGCGATGGGACTTCGACCAGGCTCTAGGCTCGGCCCCTACCAGATTGTGGCTCCGATCGGGGCGGGCGGCATGGGTGAAGTCTACAAAGCAACCGATACCCGCCTCGATCGCACCGTGGCCATCAAAACGCTTCCCGATCATCTGTCGAGCGACCTCGATCTCCGAAAGCGCTTCGAGCGGGAGGCGCGGGCCGTCTCGAGTCTCAACCATCCGAACATCTGCACTCTCTATGACATCGGCCATGAGGATGGCGTGGAATTCATGGTGATGGAGTACATCGAGGGGGAAACGCTCGCCGACCGCTTGCAAAGAGGCTCGCTGCCTCTCGAAGAAGCGCTCGCGCGCGGGATGGAGATCGCGGACGCGCTCGACAAAGCCCATCGACGAGGAGTCGTGCATCGCGACTTGAAGCCGGGAAACGTCATCATGACCAGGGCGGGCGTCAAGCTTCTCGATTTTGGCCTGGCGAAGCTGTCGGGAGAAGAAAAGAACGCGACCCCGCTCGAGCCATCCGCCGTCACCGCGCAGCAGCCGCTGACCCAGGAGGGCACAATCCTAGGCACGTTCCAATACATGTCACCCGAGCAGCTCGAAGGCAAAGAGGTGGATGCCCGAACCGATGTTTTCGCCTTCGGCGCCGTGCTCTACGAGATGGTGACCGGCCACAAGGCCTTCACGGGAGAGAGTCAGGCGAACCTGATCTCGGCCATCATGACGCACGAGCCACTTCCGCTTTCGGCTCGCGTGCCCCTCTCACCCCGGACGCTGGATCGCGTCGTCCGAAAATGTCTGGCGAAGGATCCCGACGATCGCTGGCATTCCCTGGCGGACGTCGCCCACCTGATACGGGAGACGACATCGGACGAAAACGAATCGCCCGGCGCGGCCGCCGTCCACACGTCTCGGCAGAGGCGCTGGGTCTGGGCGATGGCGGGAGCTTTGCTGACGGCTATCCTGGTTCTCGCCTTTCACTGGTTTTCCGATGCACCGGCGCGGGGCGTGACGACCCGGTTCGACATCGCACCACCCGAGGGATGGTTCATCGAGCCGAGTATCGCCGATGCCGTCGTTCTGGCCTTGTCCCCGGATGGCCGTCGCCTGGTCTACGAGGCCCAGGATGCGCAAGGAGTGGACCGGCTCTGGTTGCGCCCCCTCGATTCCCTGGAGTCCCGACTCCTGCCGGGAACCGAAGGAGGTCGGTATCCCTTCTGGTCACCCGATGGCCGGTTCATCGCTTTTTTCGCCGATCAGAAGCTGAAGAAGCTCGAGGTCGTCGGCGGGCGGCTCGACACGCTCTGCGCTGCCGTAGACGGCAAGGGCGGGACCTGGAACGCGGAGGGGGTCATCCTGTTTTCGCCACGATTGGAAACCCCTCTCATGAGAGTGTCCGATAGCGGGGGACGCCCCCAACCGGCCACCCAACTCGAAGAAGACGTCTCCGGCCATTACTTTCCCACCTTTCTGCCGGACGGCCGCCGCTATTTGTTTCAGGAGATCGCGGCGAGCGGTTCGGGGATCCGGATCGGCTCGATCGATTCGTCCGAGTCGACGGATCTCCTGGAGTTCGAATCGGGGTCCGACATGACCTCGGTGGCCTACGCCAGCGGCCAGCTGCTCTTCATGCGGGACGGCGTTCTCATGGCGCAGGCGTTCGACTCCGATCTGGGCCAGCTTCGGGGCCAGCCGGTGCCCGTCGCCGAAGGGGTAGCGAGAATTCCGCCGGGCTGGGCGTCGTTCTCGATTTCCACGAACGGAACTCTGGCCTATGTCCTCGACGGGGGTCCGCGACAAACGGAGCTCCGCTGGCTGGACCGCGAGGGACGCCCCACCGGTCGAGCCGCTCCGCCGGCAAGCTATAGCTTCGTCTCGCTATCGCCGGATGAGGCGCGACTCGCCGTGATTCAGTGGGATGGCGATTGGAACCTCTGGTTCGTGGATAGGCTCCGCGGCACTTCGACCCTCGTCCCCGGACAGAACGATCGCCATGCTCTCCACCTCGCCTGGTCGCCGGACGGGAGTCGCATCGTCTTCGGCCTGGATCTCGATGGGCCGCCCAACCTGTTCATGATGAGCGCCGATGGATCGAGCGGAATCGAGAGGCTCTTTCGGTCTCCGATGCAGACCGAACCGGCGGATTGGTCTCCGGACGGCCGGTTCATCGTCTTCCACCAGAACCGGCGGGAAACCGGATGGGATATCGGCCTTTTACCCCTCGAGCCGGCTGACGGCCAGCCGACCCCGCGGATTATCTTGCAAACGGAGTTCCACGAGGCCGAGGCTCATTTCTCACCCGATGGAAAATATCTCGCTTACGTTTCGAACGAATCGGGCCGGAACGAGGTTTACGTCGCTCGATTTCCCGAGATGGACCGAAAGCGGCGGATCTCCCTAGAAGGCGGGCATCACCCACGCTGGTCAGTCGAGGCCGGCGAGCTCTTCTTCCTGGCGCCGGGTGGAAAGCTCATGGTGTCCGCGGTGACCACATCGCCGCGGTTCGAAGCCGAAGCCCCCCGGCTCCTGTTCGAGCGTCCTGACCTGCACGACGAATGGTCCCCTCTGGTATGGGACGGGCCCTACGACGTGACCCGAGACGGTCAGGACATCGTCATGAACGTGGCCACCGAAGAGCGGAGCTCCCAGCTGATCACAGTCGTCTTGAACTGGATGGCGGAGCTCGAGCGTTAGCTCTAATCGGAGCGGGACAAGGCCAGGGCAACGAGCTGTGCCGGAGTCTTGGTAGCCGGGTCGCCGACACTCACGACCACGTATTGCCGGCCCTCGTGGAGATAGCTCATGGGAACGCCCGTCTGAACGCCCGGAAGCTCGATGCGAGCTAGCACTTCGCCCGTTCTCTTTTCGTAAGCGTAGAGGCCTCGTCCTCCGCCCCATCCCTCGCCGGCAAGCACGAGCGTCTTCGTCACCAGGATTCCCGCGCGTGACGGCGAGCCCGTGCGCCCGACGTCGACGCCTTCGAGCGAGGGATGATCACGAATCCACGCCGGCGTGTCACCGTTCGGTTGCATCCACCGGTGCTCCCCCGTGCTCAAATCGATGGCGGTGATGCGTCCGTACGGCGGCTTGACGAGCGGCAGCCCCCGGGGGCCCGAAACGCGCATCTCGCCCGCGATGTAGCGAAGCTCCGAGCGTTCGGGATCGGCGACGAGCGACAGCAGAGTCGGACTCGTTGACGAGCTCACGTAGAGGATCGACGTCTCCGGATCGAAGGCGCCCGCTTCCCAGGCGGCGCCGCCAGCCGCACCGGGAAGCATGAGCGTTCCCCGGGTCCCGTCGGGTGCTTCGGCGAGCGAAGGTGGCTGATAGAGCGGCCCCAGGCGGAACGAGCTCACGATCTCGACCGCCTGGGCACGAAGCTCGGGAGTGAAGTCGATGAGATCGTCCACACTCACCCCTTGCCGGTCGAAGGGTGGCGGTTTCGTTGGGATCGGCTGCGTCGGCGCCGTTCGTTCTCCCGGGACGTCGCTTCCGGGTACGGCACGCTCTTCGATGGGCCAGACCGGCTCACCCGTTACCCGGTCGAACACGAATGCGAAGGACTGCTTCGTGAGCTGGACGACCGCGGGAATTCGACGTCCCCCGACGACGAGGTCCATCAGGATGGGCGCGGTCGGAACGTCCCAATCCCAGATGTCGTGATGCGTGAGCTGATAGTGCCAAACGCGCTCGCCCGTCCGGGCGTCGAGGCAGACGAGGCTGGACGAGAACAGATTGTCTCCGGGACGGTGCCCTCCGTAGAAATCGCTCGTCGGCGCTTCGACGGGCAAGTAGACGTAACCGCGCTCGCGATCCGCCGAGAACGGCGCCCAAACGCCAGCGTTACCCGTGTACTCCCACGATCCGTCTTCCCAGGTCTCGTGGCCGTACTCTCCTGGCGCAGGTATCGTGCGAAACGTCCAGAGCCTCCTTCCGGTACGAACGTCGTAACCGCTCACATCCCCTCGCGAGTTGGCCTGGCTGGGTGGGCGGAAGCCCGGGTGGAAAGCCGGCCCAACGATGACGACGTCTCCCACAATCACGGGCGGAGAGCTCGATCCGATGGCACCCACCGGATCGACGCCGCCGGCGACGTCGCGCATGAGGTCGACGACACCGTCCACGCCGAAAGCTCCGATGGGATGGCCCTCACTCGCATCGAGGGCGACGAGCTGGTAGCCGATGGTGACGAAGTAGATTCGTCGGTCTTTGTCGCCGTCGTTCCAGTAGGCGACGCCACGTCCCGAGAACCTTCGTGGTGCTTTGGCACCTCTTTCGCCTTCGCCCAGGCGGTACATCCACAAGAGCTCACCGCTTCCCGCGTCGATGGCCACGGTGCTGCGCGTCAGCCCCGCGGTCGCATAGAGAACCCCGTCGATGAAGATGGGCGTCGTCTCGCCCTTGATCTCGGGCTCGGGGCCGAAGTTATCGGTACGGAAGATCCAGGCGACCTCCAGATTCTCCACGTTCCCGGCGTGAATCTGGTCGTGCGGCGCGTAACGCGTTGCGGCGGCATCGGCCCCGTAATGAGACCACTGCTGGGCCCCTGAGGACGTCGCCGTCGAGAGCAGAACCAAGAACAGCAGACGGCTCAAATGTGTCCCTGATCCATTTGCTTCACCGCGTAATCGCACGCGCGGGCGGTAAGGGCCATATAGGTAATGGATGGATTGACGCACGAAGACGACGTCATGCAGGCTCCGTCGGTGACGAAGAGATTCGGGACGTCGTGGGACTGGTTGAAGCCGTTCAAGACGGACGTCTTCGGATCGCGGCCCATGCGCGCCGTGCCCATCTCGTGAATCGTGAGGCCCGGTGGGTTGTCCTCGACGAAAGTCTCGATGTTCCTCGCTCCCGCGACCTCGAGCATCTCCGCCGCGGTCAGCGCCATGTCCTTCAGGAGTGCCCGCTCGTTCTCGCCCCAGCGCGCGTCGACCTTCAATGCGGGAATGCCCCAGCGATCCACCACCTCGGGGTCGAGGCTGACGCGATTCTCGGCATGCGGAAGGCCCTCGCCGAAGCCGTAGAGCCGCAGCTTCCACGGGCCGTAGCTCCGAAGAGCGTGCTTGAAACTGGCTCCAAAGCCAGGCATCTCGAGCCCACGCTCCCACCGCTCGCGAAACCCGCCACCCTGAAAGCCGTAGCCCCTCAGGAACGGCGATTTCGTCTTGACGTTGCGGAATCGTGGCACGTAGAGGCCGTTCGGCCGTTGCCCATAGGGAACACGGTCCTCGTGGCCCGGAATCGTTCCCTCCGCCCCTCCACCCATCACGTGATCCATCAGGAAACGGCCGAGAGTCCCGCTGGAATTGGCGAGGCCCTCCGAGAAGCGCGCCGTCCTCGAGTTGAGCAGGATGCGCGTCGACTCGAGCGCCGACGCGCAGAGGAAGACGAGACGCCCCTGCACCTCGAAAGCCTCGTGAGTTCGGCCATCGATGAGGCGAACGCCGGTGATCCGATCGAGTCCTTCGTCGTAGACGAGGCTGTGAACCACGCTGTGCGGCCTGAGGGTGAGCCGGCCCGTTGCCCTGGCAGCCGGGAGAGTCGCGTTCAGGCTCGAGAAGTACGATCGCGTGATGCACCCGCGTTCGCACGGCCCGCAGTAGTGGCACGGCGCTCGCCCCTTGTGCTCTTTGGTGAGCACGGCGCAACGTCCGATGGTCAGCATTCGCTCGTCGGCAAACTTCCCTACGAGCGCCTCTCTGACCACTTTTTCGGCACAGTTCAGCTGCATCGGAGGGAGAAACTTCCCATCGGGAAGGTGGGGCAGACCTTCGGCTTGCCCACTGATGCCGGCGAACTCCTCGACGTAGTCGTACCAGGGCTCGATGTCGCGGTAGCGAATCGGCCAGTCCACGCCGATTCCTTCCTTGGCGTTCGCCTCGAAGTCGAGATCGCTCCAGCGGTACGTCTGGCGGGCCCACAGGATCGAGCGCCCACCCACCTGCCGACCGCGAATCCAGTGGAAGGGTTTGTCTTGCGCGAAGGTGTACGGGTTCTCGCGATCGTTCACGAAGAAGCGACTCGACCACTCGTCGCACGCGTAGCAGTTCTTCTGTATCGGCTGATCTCGTGATTGCCGCGCCCGGTCGCGAAGCCCGCGAAATCGCTGCTGCCAGGGTGGGACGTGCTCGACGTAGTCTCGGTCGGGATCGATCGGCCCTCCCGCCTCGAGAACGAGAGTCTCTAGTCCTTTTTCGGTCAGCTCCTTCGCGGCCCACCCGCCGGTGATTCCCGAGCCGACGACGATGGCATCATAGACTCTCTGCACCACCTCACCTCCGGAGAGGGGCGCAGCCCTCATAAGTACCGTGGAAGAGGACGGGATCGAGCTCCCGTTCCATCGCGACTTTGGACGTGAAGTAGCCGTAGAGCGTCAACCACTTCATCACCGAAAAGAACGGCGCATCGGCGGGAGCTTCGGGAGGGGGCTCAGGAGCCGCGAGCGCCTCTTCCTCGAGCGCCCTCAGGATCGCGACCCGTTGCGCCTCGTCCTTCCGCAGGAAGTCCTGGTTGGCCAGTCGCGCGAGTCCCTGCAGGAATCGGTGGCGTTCCTCGTCGGCGAACCACTCGGTCAACATGAGGTCGATGAACGCGTCCACCCGTGCCGCGCGCGCTCCGGGTGTGTCCGTCTCGGGAATGATCAGCTCGGCGACGACCGCGACGAGCTCACTCTGTTCGACGTCGAGGCTCTTGAACACGTGTCGCTCGCCGTCGATCTGAGCGTGAAGTGCTCGCGCCGCGGCGAGGAGCTCACGGGGAGCGAGGCTCACCAGTGCCGCCGTACCCAGCGTCTTCAAGGCGAGGCGCCTATCGACCGGCGACGTCATGGACCGGGACGATAATTTAGCCCGCCTCCCGGTTGCAAGCGCGGAGCTCACCGCCTCCGGATCGCGCGAATCCGAGTCGGCGGCGTCAAGCTCTGGCCTTCTGCGGGCGAGCCCTGGATCTTCTTTACGACGTCGGAACCTCGGATGATGCGACCGAAGGCGGCAAACCCCTGACCATCCGGGTTTCGCTTTCCTCCGAAATCCAGCTCCGGCTGGTCGCCGATGCAGAAGAAGAAGCTCGAGGTCGCTGAGTCCGGCCCATCACGAGCCATGGAAATGACGCCGTCGAGATGCGAGAGACCCGTTCTCGTGGTTCGCTCGAGCGGAATGGGCTCGAAGCTCTCGAGCTCCCTCGCCGCGTCGACGCTCGCCTGGATGACCTCGATCTTGACGTCGTTGTCCGGCTGGTTGTCCATCGTCACCGTGCGATGGAATTGGCCGCCATCATAATGCCCGGCGTCGACGTAGCGGAGAAAGTTGGCCGCCGTCACCGGGGCGGCTTCGGTTTCGATCGCGACCTCGATCTCACCGAGCTCGGTGTCGATGAGAACGTGAACGGGAGCGGCGAGCGCGATCGACAGGAGAAGCTCCCACATGACGGGCATGATACTCGACCGATGGGAGATCGGCTAGACTCTCGAAGTGCCGCGTGTTCTCCCGCTCCTGATCCCGCTCGTGGCAGCTGGTTGGCTGCAGACATCGCCCGCGCCCGACGAACTAAGCGTGCTAACAATTGTCTACTTGGGACGGCTGACGACAGGCTAGGCTAGAATCGAAACAACTTCGTAAACTTGACCGCGAACGTACGACTCGCGATTGCGGGAAACCCGCCGAAGCTCGTGTCTCGGCCGTCGGTATATACGACGAATAGATCACTGCCGG
>DASPGQ010000128.1 GCA_035620555.1 Vicinamibacteria bacterium | reverse complement strand
AAGAGAGGCGTTTTCCCGCGAGTCCCTTCTGGCGAAAACGCTCCGCCAATCTCGGCGACGACGACCGAGGCTCACGTCCTGTCCCGCCCCCTCTCACGCCGACGATGAAACTTCGAGCTGCCGAGGGAGTCAGAATCGCCGAAGGGCCCGTGCTCGAGAACGATTTCATCGTGAGCCGCGAGATCCTCCTCGCTCCCGACATGGAGCGTCCGGTTCGCTACTGGGGCTCGATTTGCCTCCCGGATCTGTTCCGAGAGGTGATCACCTCCTCCGACGTCGGTCGGGTCGCGGAAAGAGCGCGTTTTCCCGTGGATCGCGTCTTCGGCGCCATCGATTGGCTCTACCGCTCGGGCTACCTTATAGTGGAATCGTGACACCGCGGAGCTGGGACGAGCCCTGGGAGCACCCCGATTGGTACGATCTGCATGATACCGCTTGGACGGCGGGCCCCGACCGGGAGCCCGAGCATTATCGCGAGCTCGTCATCGCGCTGCCCCCTCTGGACTTCGAGGATCACGTGGTCGACGTCGGTTCGGGAACGGGTAAGGTCGCCTGCGCCATCGGGCGTGCCTATCCCCGACTCGGAAAAGTGAGTCTCATCGAGCCCAACGAGGCCAAGCTGGAGCGAGCCGAGCAACGTCTCCGCGGGGTTCTGCCCAGCGCCGAGATTCGCGCCTATCCTCTGGCGGTAGGGCGAGATTCGGAGCTTCCCAAGCTGGAGGCGAGCATCGCCACGGTCGGAAGCGTTTTCATGCCGCTCATGGAGCTCTGGAGCGGCTCGTTCGGCTCCGGACTCGATTGGCTGCGGTCTTCTCTCGAGCAGGTGGCCGGTCTGCTTCGCTCGGGTGGGGTCGTGTTCGATGCCGAGACCCTGGCGCCTCCCTGGGTACGGGGAAACCTCGACGGCCCGTCGCGACGTCTCCACATGAGGGAATTCAGGCTGGAGATCGAGAAGGTCATGGAGAAGGTCGAGATCGTCTATCGTTTTCGCGATCGCGTCGTCGTGAGGGCCGACAAAGCGTCATTCTGAGTCCATCTTGCAAGCGTTCTGCGGCAATTGATAGAATCGCCTTCCTGTTGACATCGGGGAGGTTCTAGCCTTGGGCTCCCGTCTTATCCTGATTCTCGCGCTCTCGTGGTTCGTCGTTCGCCCCTCCACTGCGAGCGAAGGCATTCCCGTGGGGAACGAGCTCGTGCGCACGGCCTGTGGCGCCTGCCATGAATCGGATGACCAGGGCCGTATGTCGCGAATCTCCTACCTGCGCAAGACCCCCGAAGGGTGGCAGCTCACGTTGAAACGGATGATCCGTACGGCGAAGCTGGACCTCTCTCCCGAACAGGCTCGGGCAATTGTTCGATATCTCGCCGACCACCATGGCCTGGCGCCCGAGGAGGCGAGACCCTATTTCTACGCTGCCGAGAAGAGGCCGAAGCTCGAGAACATCGAGGACGAAGAGATCCGGGATACCTGCGTGCGCTGTCACCTCGGAGCCCGGTTCCTTGCTCAGAGGCGCACGAAGGAGGAGTGGGAGCTCCTCAAGGGGATGCATATCGGCTATTTCCCTCTAATCGAGTTTCAGACTTTCCGTGCGGCCTCGCCATTGGCGGGGGACTCACCGAGCGAGGGAGACGAGAACGGAACGGGCTGGCGCGCCGACCGGGTGCTCGACAAGCTGGCCAGGACCCATCCATTGGAAACTCCGGAATGGAAGCGCTTCGCAGCGAAGTCGTCGGCGCGGACGCTCGAGGGGCGGTGGCTTCTGCGTGCCCATCAACCGGGACGAGGACCCGCATCGGGCATCCTCTCGATGACTCCCCAGGGCGAGGACTACGTCTACGACGGTGACATCGTTCTCGCCGACGGAAGCCGGCACCGCCGTGAGGGAAAAGGGGTCCTCTATACCGGCTACGCCTGGCGCGGCACTTCGAACGGAGAAGGACTGGGGGAGCTGAGGGAGGTTCTCATCCTCTCCGAGGACGGCTCGAAGCTCGAGGGCCGGTTCTTCGAAGGAACTTTCGGAGAGCTCGGACTCGACGTCAGTCTCGAGCGCCTTGGAGGCGATCCCCGGATCGCGGCCGTTTGGCCGAGGTCGGCCAAGGCGGGTGCGGGGGCAATCACCGTTCGCATTCTCGGGGCGAACCTGGAAGGCCTATCGACCGATGATCTGGACCTCGGCCAGGGGATCCGTGTGGCTCGAATCCTGACAAGCTCGCCCGATGTTCTCACCGTTGAGCTCGACGTTTCCCGAGAGGCTCTCCCCGGCTATCGCAACGTTTTCCTGGGTGCCGCGGCATCGGTCGACGCTTTTGCCGTATACGATTCGGTCGACTACGTGAAGGTCCTGCCCGAGGAAGCCCTCGCCCGGGTCGGAGGGGTGAACGTGCCCAAACAATACGCGAAGTTCGAGGCGGTCGCGTACCATCGTGGCGCCGACGACGAGCCTCTCACCGCGGACGACGTGAACCTGGGAACGGTTCCGGCGGAGTGGAACCTAGAGGAATATCACATTCGCCACGATGACGACGACATCGACTTCGTGGGTACCATCGACCAGGACGGCTTCTTTACTCCCAATCAGGAAGGCCCGAATACCGAACGGGAGCTGAATGCCGACAATTTTGGAGACGTCTGGGTCGTGGCGAGCTACACGCCTCCGGGGTCGCAAGAAGTCCTTCGGGGTCGCTCGCGTCTCGTCGTGACGATTCCGCTCTATCTGTACTGGGATCTCTTTCCATGACGCTCGTCCGAGCCAACGAGCTTCGCCGTTTCAACGCGGGCGAGCGAGAGTTTGCTTTTCTCGTGCCCTCGTCGATCGTCGTCGAGCTCGACGGCGAGGTTCGTTCGATTCTCGATCGGCTGTCGGACGGACCCAAACACGTGGGGGAGCTGGCCAGTTCGAAGGAAGCCATCGAGGCGCTCCGAGAGCTCGCGAGCCTTGGCGCGGTCAGTCGCGATGGAGCTCCCGACGTTCCCCTGGCCGAGCTCGCCAGCCCGCCGGTACCACCTCCTCTGAGTACGATCGTGCTCAACGTGACGAACAGCTGTAACCTCAGCTGTCGCTACTGTTACGAGTACGGCGAAGATCGATTGGAGAGCCCGGCCGCACCCCAGATAATGGACGAGGAAACCGCCCGGCGAGCCGTGGATACGCTCATCGCCGAGTCAGGTCACAACCGAAGGCTCCAGGTCACCTTCTTCGGCGGGGAGACGCTCCTGAATTTCAAGGTCATCCGCCCGACGGTGGAGTACGCTCGCAGGCGGGCAGCCGAAGAGGGGAAATTCATCGACTTCAGCTTGACCACCAACGCGACCCTCCTCACTCGAGAAATCAGCCAGTGGCTCGCCGACAACCGGATCGGGGTCACCGTCTCGATCGATGGGCCCCGGGACGTGCAGGACTCGATGCGGGTGTTCGGCCGCGGCCTGGGTAGCTACGACGTGGTCGCGCCTCGAATCAAAGAGCTCCTGAGCATCTACAAGACGCGGCCCATTGGGGCCCGCGTAACCCTGACGGCCAAGACGATCGACGTTCCTCGAATCTTCCATCATTTGATCGACGAGATGGGATTCTACGAGGTCGGTTTCGCTCCGGTGACGTCCTCGAGCGGGCTCGACTACGCGATCGACGGCGAGGGCTTCGACATCCTTCTTGCACAATTTGCCGATCTGGCCGAGCGCTACGTGGATGCCGCCATCGATGGGCGATACCTGGGGTTCTCGAACCTGAGCGATGTCCTGGGCGAGATTCACAAAGGCGTATCCAAAGCTTATCCCTGCGGAGCCGGGCTCGGCCTTCTGGGCGTCGCCCCCGGAGGTGAGATTGGACTCTGCCATCGATTCGCCGGGTCGGGAGACCACGATTTCGGTGACGTCCACACGGGGGTCGATTCCGCGAAACGTTCGGAGCACCTCGTGAAAGGTCACCTCGACCACCGCACCGACTGCCGAACCTGTTGGGTGCGGAGCCTGTGCTCCGGAGGGTGCTATCATGAAGCCCAAGTGCGGTACGGCGATCGGTTCCGTCCCAACCTGCATTACTGCGATTGGATACGCGCCTGGACGTCGCTCGCGCTCGAAGCCTATACGAGGATCCTGGTCGGCAATCCAGCCTTCCTCGAGCGTTTCGACGAAAGGAAGGTAGCATGAAGCACCTGAAGCCCGGTAACCGTAAAGCGGAAGCGGCCTTCGAATGGCTCGAGGCCGAGGGCGGCGAGGTCAAGGCTCTGCAGGAGACCCCACCGCATTACCCGCCGGGGTGTACGACGATCTTCTCGCCGGGATGGGAAGTCGATTCGACCGGAGGGACTGCCGCCTTGTGCCAACCCATGGAGCGCGACCTCTACGATTGCTACAAGACGTGTTTCTGGCCGGCGCAGGTGCCGGACTATCTGAACAACAACCCGGACTGGCACTCCGGTTGCGCCAGCGCGACGCAGGACTGGCGGAAGATCGATCTCATATTTCCTTAGAAGGCTCAAGAGCTATGCGTGCGTTCGTCACTCTCGCTCTCCTCGCACTGGCTGCGGCGCCGCTCGCCGCTCAAACCGAGCCCACCGTTTTCATCTGCGGCATCTGGCCGGATCGGATTCTCTTCTTCGATCAGACGACCGACACGTTCACCGAGGGGCTCCATCTGCGTCACGGCGCGGTGACTCGAAGCTCGCACACTCCGGACAAGCGGAAGTTTTTCGCCGTCACCGGGCGGATGGAGACGGTCGAGGTCATCGATCCGGTGAGACGTGAGGTCGTCGACGAGTTCACGCTCTCGACCGGAGCGGAGCGCATCCGGATCTTCGGTGTGTTCCCCAATCACGACGGAACGAAAGCCTATCTGACGGTCACCGCCGTCAAATTGGAGATCGATCGCTTCGTTCGCTCCGAGGACGTCGATATCATCGCCTACGATCTCGAGAAGAGAGAAGTGACGGAGCGGTTCACGCTTCCCGAGGAGGTCACCGGCGGGAACCGGCCGGCGATTCACTTCGCGCCCGATGGGAAGTCGTTCTACATCATCGCCAAGGACGTTCATCGTCTCGACGCCGAGACCCACGAGGTGCTCGAGACGCTACCGTTGTCGAGACCGCTTCTCGCCGGCTACGGCCCGTTCCGGGGCGTGAATCTCACCGAGACCGAGCCGGGAA
>DASPGQ010000127.1 GCA_035620555.1 Vicinamibacteria bacterium | reverse complement strand
CTCGCCGAGCAGTCGAAGCTGACCCCGGCCGATCGCGATCCCGCGTTCCGGCTCACCCTCGAGCACCTCGCGACCGACGATCGCGCTCTCGGCCTCTCCCCGCGCGACGTCACGTGGGCGCCGGGCGGCGAGGCGGTCTATTTCCGCTGGCGCGAGGATCCGGCGTCGGGACAGCTCCCGGCGTCCGATCCCTGGTATGCCGTCGACGCTTCGGGAACGAGCCTCCGGGTCGTCGACGTCGAGGAAGCCCGGACGATCCCGACCGCCAACGTCTCCTGGTCGACCTCGCGCGATCTCGCCGCCTGGACCCGGGAAGGAACGCTTTTCGTCTGGACGAAGCCGACGGGAACGAAGGCCGTCTTCACCTTCGCCGAATCTCTCGGACACGTGCACGTGCGCTCCGACGGAAACCGGGTGTTCTTCGCCACCCGGGGCTACGAAGTGCGGGGCGACGACAGCGGCGACCTCTGGGCGTACGATCGCGCGACGTCGCACGTGCGACAGATCGCTCTCGTGGTGACGAAGGACGAGGAGAAGAAGTCCCAGAAGACGTGGCTCGAAGAGCAGCAGCTCGAGCTCATCGACGTGGTGCGCAAGCGCAAAGAGTGGCGCGAGCGCGAAGAAGCACTCGACCGCGAGCGCGAGCCCTACCGGCCGCAGGAGATCCCGATCGAGAAGGGTGCCCGCGCTTTCCAGCTCCGGCTCTCCCCAGACGGGAAGTTCGTTACGTTCCTCTGGGAGAAGAAGTCTTCCGAGGAGAACCGGACGAGCTACATGGAGTTCGTGGGCGAGTCGGGCTACGCGACGGAAAAGAAAGCCCGCCCGAAGGTCGGGGAGGCCCTCTCCGAGTACAGGATGGGGTTCGTCCGCGTCGATCCGCTGAAGGAGCGCGACGCGATCGAGATTGGCTGGATCGACGACGGCATCGAAAAGGCAACCATCCTGCACGGACCGTACTGGAATCCCCAGGGAACGAAGGCTGCTCTCCAGATTCTCTCGATGGATCACAAGGACCGGTGGCTGTCGCTCGTCGATCTCGATACGGGCGTGGTGACGCACCTCGATCACCAGACGGAAGAAGCATGGATCGGCGGCCCTCTGGTGGAAGGCCGCTGGCAGCCCGGATTCCTCGAATGGCTCCCCGATGGCACCGCGTTCGGGTTGGGCTCGGTCGAATCGGGCTGGGCGATGCTCACCCTCGCCCACGTCGACGGCCGCGCCGATCCCATCGTCCCGCTCACGCGCGGCGAGTGGGAAGTGCGCCGTGCCGAGCTCTCGCCCGATGGCACGACGTGGCTCCTCACCGCCAGCCGCGAGCACCCTGGGGAAGAGCAACTCTATCATCTTCCCGCGCGAGGCGGCGAGCTCGTTCGCATCACTGAGCACGAGGGAAAGGTCCGCACTTCGGTTTCCCCCGAGGGAAAGCGCATGGCGCTCCTCTTCGAGTCGCCCGAGCTTCTCGCCGATCTCTACCTCACCGACAACCGGCAGAAATCGGCGTGGACCCGGATCACCAAGTCGGGAACGGATGATTTCTACCGGACGGCGTGGATCGGAAGCGAGATCGTCCGCTTCGACGACCCGGCGGGAAACGACGCCTGGGCGAAGATCTGGGAGCGACCTTCGAACGCTCACGGCGGCGCCATCGTCTACGCCCACGGCTGCGGCGAGTGTGCTCAGGGAGTGGACAAGGGCTGGACCCGGCTCGGGGCGATTCTCTACGCCAACTACATGTACCAGAAAGGCTACGTCGCGGCGTCGGTCGACTACCGGGGAAGCTCCGGCTACGGACACGCCAATCGGACGTATGCGTTCCGGCAGATGGGGATCTCCGACATCGACAGTGCCCTTCCGCTCCTCGACATCCTCGCCAGGCGTCGCGGCGTGGACTCCCGCCGCATCGGTCTCTACGGCGGCTCCTACGGAGGGTTCTTCACCCTCATGTCGCTCTTCCGCCATCCGGGCAAATACCGCGCCGGGGTCGCTCTCTACCCCGTCACCGACTGGGCGCACTACAACCAGGGCTACACCAACCGCATCCTGAACGGAAGCCAGCTGGACGACCCCGAAGCGTACCGGCGGTCGAGCCCCATGTACTACGCCGACGGACTCGAGGACGCTCTCCAGATCCAGCACGGTCTCGTGGACGACAACGTTCAGATCCAGGACTCGTTCCGCCTCGCCCAGATCCTGATGGAGAAGAAGAAGGACTTCGATCTCGTCGTCTATCCGGTGGAGGACCACGGCTGGGACGAAGTGGCGACGAGACGCGACAGCTACAAACGAATGACCGAGTGGTTCGATCGCCATCTCCTCGTCGATGGCAAACCGACCGACAGCGAGTCTCAAGGAGCAAGCCCATGAGCATGACCGCTGAATCCCTCTGCCGCCGCGAGTTCCTTTCAAGGGGAGCGGCGCTCGCCGCCGTGCCTCTAGCTCCGACGTTCCTCGTTCAAGACGCCGCGAGTCGGGCGAGGAGGCTCGTCGAGGAAGCGACGGTCATCGACATGCTGGCGCCGCTCTCGATCGTCGACGAACGGTCCGATGAGTGGGCCCGAAACCCCGCAAGCTTTACCGAGGAAGACTTCCGCATCTATCGAAGCTCGGGCATCGACGTCTTTCACGACACCACCGGCGGCGGCGCGTCCGACGATCCGTTCGCGCGCGCCCTTTACTGGGCGGCGCGGTGGAATGGATTCCTCGCCTACCACTCCGACTGGTTCCTCCGCATCACTACCGTCGAGCACTTGAAGCAGGTCAACGGTTCGGGAAAGCTCGGCTTTCTCCTCGGGCTTCAGAACTCCGACCACTTTCGCACCGTCGATGACGTCGACCTCTTCCATGGGCTCGGGCAGCGGGTCTCGCAGCTCACCTACAACAGCCAGAACCGGCTCGGCACGGGGTCCATGGATCGAAGCGATGGGGGCTTGAGCGACTATGGAGCCGACGTCGTCAAGCGCATGAACGAAGTCGGAATGGCGGTCGACCTCGGCCATTGCGGCGACCGGACGACCCTCGACGGCATCGAGGCCTCGGTGAAGCCCGCCCTCATCACCCACACCAACGTGCGGGCCCTCGTTCCCGGCTATCCCCGCAACAAGACCGACGAAGCGCTGAAGAAGATGGCGGCGAAGGGCGGGGTCGTGGGGATGACGGCGGTGCGGAGCTTCGTCCACCACTCCGAACCAACTACCATCGATCATCTTCTCGATCATTACGACTACGTGGCGAAACTCATCGGCGTCGAGCACCTGGGCATCGGTTCCGACACCGACGTCCGAGGCGGGTACGACGCCCAGAGCCGGGACGTCTGGGAGAAGACCGGCGGCCGCTACCGCGAGCAGTACCGCTTCCGGGAGAAGATCGACATGGACGAGATGACGAAGCCGGAGAGGACGGTTCTCCTCACCGAAGGTCTCATTCGGCGCGGCTACAGCGATGCCGACGTCAAGGGCATCCTCGGCGGTAACTTCCAGCGCGTTTTGAGCGAGATCTGGACGGTGTGAGGCCGCCATGTCCCTCGCAAGCGTCGCTCTTTTCTCGCTACTCGCGGCTCAGACCGGCTACGACGTTCTGATCGTAAACGGCACCGTCGTCGACGGCTCGGGGGCCGAGCGCTTTCGGGCCGACGTCGCCCTCCGGGGCGACCGTATCGTTCGGATCGATCGAAACGGGATCGACGAGGCGAGCGCCACGCTCGTTCTCGACGCCGAAGGCCTCATCGTCGCTCCCGGCTTCATCGACCAGCACGCCCACATCCAGACGACCATTCACGAGTACCCGCTCGCGGAGAATTTCCTGAGGCAGGGCATCACTACCATCCTCGCGAGCCTTCACAGCGGGGATCAGCCGTACCCGCTCGCCGAGTACATGGCGTCGCTTCGGGTGGCGCCGAACGTCGGCTTCTTCGCCGGGCACACCTGGGCCCGGACGACGGTCATGGGCTTCGAGAACCGAGCTCCCACCGGCGCCGAGCTCGAGAAGATGAAAACGCTCGTGGACGAAGCGATGCGCGACGGGGCTCTCGGTCTCGCCACCGGCCTTCTCTACGTTCCGGCGAACTATGCCGAGCCCGAGGAAGTGATCGAGCTCGCCAAGGTCGCCGCCCGTCACAAGGGCATCTATGTCTCCCACATGCGAAACGAAGCCGACGGGCTCCTCGACTCGGTGGCCGAGACCATTCGCGTCGCCCGGGAGGCCGGGCTTCCCGCGCAAATCCAGCATCACAAAGCGGTGGGCGGGCCGCAGTGGGGACTCTCGGAGACGACGCTCCGGATGATCGACGAGGCCCGGGCGGAAGGCCTCGACATCAAGCTCGACGTCTACCCCTACACCGCGTCGAGCACGACGTCCCGGATTCTCTTCCCTCAATGGGCGCTCGCAGGAGGAACGGAAGCCTTCGCCGCGCGCCTCAGAGATCCCGAGACCCGCACCCACATCGAAGAGGAGATGGAGACGATCTTCGTGAACCAGCGCGCGGGAGACGACATCTCGAGCGTGCAGTTCCGCACCGTGCGCTCCGACCCGCGCTACGACGGAAAGACGCTCGCCGATCTGGCGAGAGATCGCGGCCTCGATCCGACCATCGAGAACGGCATCGACCTCGTGATCGAGCTCCAGCTCGCGGGAGGCTTCGACGCCATCTACCACTCGATGGACGACGCCGACGT
>DASPGQ010000126.1 GCA_035620555.1 Vicinamibacteria bacterium | reverse complement strand
AGTCCATTCCCGGAGGCCAGTCGACGGCGCGGCCCTGTGACTCGAGATCGTAGGCAATCTCGTCCGCCAAGTACGCGGTCATCGTCTCCTCGTCGGCGTAGTCGGAAAAGGATTCCGCAGGAGAAACGAAGAACAAAAGGACGACGGCGTACTTCCCGATCAGCACCGAAGCGACCGCCGCAATCGCGGCGATCGCTCCGGCGACGGTGTCGTTCGCCAGCCTCTGGGTCCCCACGAGGCGGACGCCCACTCCCGCCAGCGCGCCGACGCCCCAGGCGATCCACCCGACTTCGTACCCTGTGAAATAGCCAATCGCCGCCCAGATGGCGGCCCCAACGAGACCTCCGATGATCCCTCCGACCGCCATCTTCATTACGTTCATGGGCCCCTGCTTTCTTTTGAGGTGCCAGCCGCCTCATTCGTGCGGCAGACTCGGTGCGAGTTGCCTCACGTCGCCTTCACTCACTAATGGCGTATGTCTGCAAAGCCTTTCATTCGATCCCTACCCACAGCTCTACACCCTATCCTTGGCGGCAAGTGTGCTACTCTCGAAGCGAGACCGTCTTTCCCACGGGAATCCATATGAGAGCTGCCAGAGTCGCTTGCCTGCTCCTCCTCGGTTTGTGCTTGCCTCTCCTGTCCGAAGCCCAGAGCCTGGGAAGCGTCGCAAAGAAGGAGCGCGACCGCCGGGAAAAGAACAAGAAACAAGGGGTGGCCGCGCGGGAGTTCAGCGAGGAAGAGATCTTCGGACCGACGAAGGAGGAAAAAGCTTCCGAAGGAGAGGCCGTCACGGACGCTGAGTCGAGCGGCGAGGCTTCGGAGGAGATCGTGATTCCGGGACCGAGCCCGAATCCTGAGGATGACATCGATCCACTCGAGAAGGGGAGCCGCAAGCGCCGGCGCAATGAGGCCGAATGGCGATCGAGGGCCGCCGACGCCCGGTCGCGCGTCGCCGACGCGCGAGAGCGGGTCCGGTTCTTCGAAGAGCTCTACCTGGGTCCTGAAGAGTACTACGTCGACGAGAACGGAAGAACGGTCATCGGGTCGACCGAAGAGCTTCAGCGAATGACGCGGGAGGCGAAAGAAGAGCTCGCCGCCGCCGAGGCGAGCTGGAAGCAGTTGCAAGAGGAGGCGAGGCGGTCGGGAATTCCTCCCGGCTGGCTACGCTGAAAAAACAACCCTGAACCTCCTGGACCTGCTCGACCACTCGACTGGGACTCGACGACTCAACTCCTCTCACAAACCCAATCGCGCACTCGAATCCTCGAGGAAGACTCCGCAACGGTAGGACCCGAGCCGGGCCACCGGTCGTGCTCCTAGATTCGCGTGAAGATACAAGCCCTCCTGGTGTCACACGGGCCGGTCGCTCTCCAGAAGTCTGAAAGGAGACCGCCTCGTCGCGTCCCGAAGACTTAGCGAAGCCTTTGCGAAGGATGGCTGACCATACTCCGAGGGAGAGTCGGGTTACCCGTGCGTCATCGACGAGATACGGAGTCACCGCCGCGACTCGGAAGCCCTTAAAGAACAGGAGGTCGGAATGATAAAAGGATTGACCGTCTCAGCGCTCAGTATCATCGTGCTGGTGGTAGTTGTCAGTGTTGTTTCGACGATGAGCCCTCCACTGCATGCCGGGGGGGCGACGCGCATAGCGGGAATCGGTTTCTTTGCCGATCCTGGCGAATGTCTCGACGAGCAGGGTGCTGAAGCCGATCTTGCCCTCAGAATGACCGGGGACTTGGTAGGTTGTCATTACATATTCGTCGAAGAATGGGGATGCACGCGGAGCGGGACGTACCATGAGAGGGGGACCGAAGTGTTCGTCGGGGAGTACAACGGAAAGACGGGCACGTTCGCGACGACTTACCTGTTCACGGCGAAGCTGGCTTCTTGTCCCGACCTCTCGACGGAGATTTTTGGGCGCTGCCAGCATCCTATTGTCAGGGGTAGCGGCACGGATGATTTCGAAGGGGTCACGGGACGATTTGATGTCAAGGACGACCTCGAGGCCGGAAACTTTCCCTACAAAGGTCATTTGCGATGGTGAGCTCACGGGGAAGCAATCCCGGGAGCTCTGATCGTGCGATAGGTAGGCAAGCGGGGCGAAACGCTCGAGAGGGAGGTAGACATATGTAAACGGCTTGCGACTCGTGTTCATTTTGAAATAACATGCCCCAACGGGGGTTGCGCATGGCCTGAGTCGCCACTCCGGTTCATCGCACGATTCGATTCAACTGCCCGGATACGACTCCTCTTGGCGGGCGGACCCGACGGGAAACCGAGATGTCAGTCCATGCTTCTCGAAGACGGGCCGTTCTCGCCCTCAGTCTTCCGGCTCCGTTCAGGGGAAGCGCTGCGTCGAAAGAGCGAGCGGACCGTTGGGTACTTTGAGACTGCATCTTCTCGGTCCGGTCCGCGTGGAACGCAGGGGGATGCCCGTTCGAGGGTTCGAATCGCGGAAAGCGCTCGGGCTTCTCTGTTACCTGGCCGCCGAACGCCAGCCACTGTCCCGAGCCCACCTGGCGGACATGTTCTGGTGCGACAAGCCCGAAGCGCGCGGACTCGGCAACTTGAGCCGCGTTCTGCACAATCTCGCGTCCCTGATGCCCGGCTGTTTGGCGACGAATCGTCGTTCCATCCAGTGGCAGGGAGGCTCGCGCTGCTGGCTCGATTTGGACGCTTTCGACGAGCTGGCGGGCAAGAACGAGGCCAAACAACTCGCCGAGGCCGTCGACCTCTACCGAAACGACTTCATGGCTGGTTTCACCATCGACGACTGCCCCGAGCTCGAAGTGTGGCTCGCTAGAGAGCGGCAGCACTGGCGCGATCGCATGATTCGAATCCTGGGAGATCTCGGAAGCTACTGCAGTCGCAACCAAGATATCCATCGGGCCTTGGACTACACGAGGCGACTCGTCAGAATGGAACCCTGGCGCGAAGAGGCTCACAGGGAGTTGATGCGTTTGCTGGCTCGAAGCGGGCAACGAACTGCTGCCCTGGCGCACTACCAGAGCTGCCGACAAGAGCTGGCCCAGGGACTGGGGATCGAGCCCTCGGAAGAGACCTCGCAGCTCTACCAAAGAATTCGCCAAGCTGAATCCGCATCCCCGCCTCATCTGCCAGTCGAGACGACTCCACTCGTCGACCGTGAGGCCGAGCTCGCCGAATTGTCGCGCCGACTCATGGATCCTTCTTGCCGCCTCTTGACCATCGTCGGACCGGGTGGCATCGGCAAAACTCGAGTCGCAATCAAAGCCGCTAGGGAATGCACCGATTCATTTCTCGATGGCGTGTATTTCGTGGAGCTGACCGGGGTCTTATCGAGCAAGTTT
>DASPGQ010000125.1 GCA_035620555.1 Vicinamibacteria bacterium | reverse complement strand
TCGGTCGAGTTTCCTTTCGAAGCGGCCGAGCCTCGCGACTACACGGCCCAGATCGTCAAGCTCGAGGAGTCCATCGGGCGGATCAGTGTGACCAGCAATCCGAGCGATGCTCAGGTTTTTCTCGACGGCGAGCTGCGAGGTAATACCCCCGTCGACCTGAACCGGGTGTGCGCCGGCGAGCATCGTCTCGAGGTCAAACACGCGACCGGCAAGTACGTGGAGGACATTTCGGTCGGGGCGGATGAGTCTCTTTCCTTCGAGTGTCCCATTCGGCCGACCCTTGCCGTCCTCGACGTAGTCGCCGATGAAGCCGTCCCCGCGCGGGACGTGGCCGACATTCGGGAGAGGCTTGCCTCCGAGCTTCGACAGCTCCAAGCGATGAACGTGCTCTTTCCCGAAGCGGGACGTGTCAGAAATTTGCTCGGCGAACGAGGCCCGGCAGTCTTCGTACCCGGGAAGGCAACGCCCGAGGCCTCCGCTGACGCGAGGAGGGAGTGGTCGGAGAAGCTCGGCGAGGAGCTCGAAGTCGAGGCCATCTTGATTCCCTATGTCGCGGCGCAGCGGCTCACCAAGGACGTCGTCCTTCATTTCCTCGCGGTCGGCTCAATCACTCCCGACCGCTATACCTTGAACTACCTGGACCGAGAGGCCCTTCCGGCGTTCGTGGAAAAGTTGTCGACCCCGACCAAGCTCTTCGGAAGCTGGATCGGGGTGACCGCCATCGACACCCGGCTTCGTCCCGGACCGACGGTGCTCTCCGTCGATTCCACTGGGCCCGCCTCCGCCGCCGGCATCCAGATCGGGGATGTCCTGCTGGAAGTAGACGGCACGCCCGTGGCTTTTGCCCGAGAGTTACTCGACCGGGTCCACGTCGCTGAGCCCGGAGGCCGTATCGAACTGACCGTTTCGCGTGCCGGGGTGACGGAGTCCGTTCCCATCGAGGTCGGCACGACTCCGCTCGAGGTCCCGGTGAAGGACGCCGATTTTCTTTACAACAAAGCGATCATCGATCTGCGCCACCGAATGGTCGTGGAGCCCGAGATCGAGAACCTCGCGCGGCTTAACGCCGGTCTTTGTTACATGCAGCTCGAGGACTATGAAACCGCGCTCAAGGAGTATCTTCCACGGGTCACCCTGCCGGAGACCGCGGGAATCTCTCTGGGAACGGTCCAGTACCATACGGCTCTCGCCTACCTGAGGCTCGGCGAGCGCGAGGAAGCCGCTCGCCTGTTCGCCCAGGCGATGGCGCATGAAGAAGCGACTGTGCTGTCCAATGACGGCCCGAAGGTCGCGCCTCTCGCCCAACGGCGACTCAGGGAGCTCGGGCGCGAGTCGGCACGGTAATGAATCGGCACATTACCCGCACGCGCGCCTTCGCCGGCCCCGTCGAAGCGGCGACGGCCCGTCCTCGCTCGGGGTCGACTCGTATCCGGGGGAATCGGGAGCGATCGTCTTGGGCAAGCTGATCATCCGGCACGGCGACATTCGAACCGAGCACGAGCTCGGTGAGATCCCCGTCGTGATCGGCCGCGATCCGGAATGTCACCTCTTCTTCGCCGACCGAAAGCTTTCGCGCCGCCATGCCTGCATCGAACCGGACGCCACGGGTTTCCGAATCCTTGATCTCGGGAGCCGTAACGGCAGCTGGGTGAACGAGGAACGCATCGATCGACGGGCGCTGGTATCGGGAGACGAGATTCGAGTCGGAGACGTGCTCATCAGTTTCGTACACGAGGACGAGACCGACAGGGCGGGCGATGAGCCCACTGTCTACCTAGGAAGCCCGGGCTCGGACGAGACGGCGACCGTAGTCCTTGGTGCCGGCGAATCGTCGGAAGAGCCGCGATTGCCTGGAGATCCTTCCGATCCCGACGACTCGTCGACACGCATTCTCGCGACCGAGGAGGAGGCCCGGCCGTCCGACGACTCGTCGACTCAGCTCCTGCCGAGCGATTACGAGAGCCGATCGGGCGGCTCTTCTTCCGAGGACTCCTCGACCCAGCTTCTGTCCGGGCAAGGGACGGCTTTTGGCTTCGTCGAGGACTCATCGACGCGTGCGCTTCCCCTCGACGCGTTCGAGGAGAACGAAGAAACCCTTCAGAGGCCGGAGGGTCGGCCGCCCGTTGCGCGAAGCGCGCCCCTTCCCGGCGCGCTGGCACCCGAAAGGCCCGAAAGCGGAACCGTCGTGTTTCGCGACGAGAAAGATGGTGCGAGGGAACGAGCGCCGACAGGCGGTGACGAACACTTCTCCTCGGAGAGCCTTTCGAACGTTTCCTGGCGGGCGCGTACTCCAGCTGCTGGTGGCTGGACGCCGCGGTTCGCCGTCGCCATATCGTTGCTCGTCTTGTTCACCACGGTCGTTCTCGTGGTACCCCTCTATAGCACCTCGAGGCGCGCGCTGAACGAGGAATCTCAAGCGAGGGGACGAGCTCTCATGGAGCTCCTGGCCGCACTCAACGGGGCGCCGCTCGGGGAGGGAAGGCCCGAGGACGCCTCGGTCGGGATGGTCGAACAGGCTCCGGGCGTGAGCGGGGCCTTCGTCCTGGACACGACGGGAAAGATCGTCGCACCGGCATCCCGGGAGGGCGAGGTCTTGTCGATCGATGGGCTCGACGTGCCGCCACAGAGTGTGAGGAGCATCCGGTCGGGCCAGACGCGAGCGGGTGAGTCCTTCGTGGCCGGTCCGATCAACTATCGCCCGCCGCTACCCACCGCTCGAGAAACGCGCGTCGGGGTTGCCGTGGTGATTCAGCGTTCGGCGCAAGGCGCCGCGGGGTACGCGCTCGCTCTCGGACTCGCGCTGGTCCTCATTGCGCTCGCGGCCACGGTCGTCTTGATCGGTCGAATGACGCTCCCGCCGATCGAAGAGCTGCGACGCGACATCGAGTCGGTCGGACGAGGCGAGGGACGTTATGTCGACGAGACCAGACCCTTTCAGGAGCTGTCCGATCTGGCGAGGGCGGTGAACCGGCTCGTTGACTCCGCGGCTCGTCGCTTGTCGAGTCGGGGGAATCCACCACGTTGATCGCCAATTCGAGGGTGCCGGTTCGCGCCCCCGCCTTCGGAGCAATGCGAAACCACATGAGAACATCGAATCGAGAAGGTCGCTACCCTTGTTTGATCGTATCCACCTCGGACGGGAAGAGCCTCCGGCACACCATCCAGACCCGTGAAGCCACCGTGGGTCGCGACCCGTCGAACGATATCTGCATTCGCGATCCGCTGGTGAGCAAGTTCCATGCGAAGCTGCTGGTGACGAACCAGAGCGTCACCGTCGTGGACCTCTCGAGTGTCAACAAGACTCGGGTGAACGGCCAGGTGGTCACCCACGCTACCGTCCGATACGGGGACGAGATCCAGTTTGCCCGCACTCGCTGCACGCTGGTCCACTCCGCCGCGCCGGAAACGGAGCTCGAGGGGGTATCGTCATGAAAGAGTCGAGCCTGGGCGAGCGGGTCCAGAAGGACATGGTTGCAGCTATGAAAGCGCGGGACAATTTCAAGGTGGGGGTCCTCCGTCTCGTTAAAGCTGCCCTGCAGAACAAGCAGATCGAGCTTCGGGGAAAGCTCAGCACCGAGCAGGAGAATCAGGTATTGGTGACGCTCGTCAAGCAACGCAACGAAGCCATCGAAGTGTACGAGAGAGCGGGCCGCTTCGAGCTCGTCGACAAGGAAACCGCCGAGCGAGAGCTCATCACCGCCTATCTGCCCGAACGGGTCTCGGACGAGGAAGTTGCGAGGGTCGTCGATGCCGTGATCTCCGAGCTCGAGGCGTCCACGGCCAAGGACATCGGCGCGGTCATGAAGGAAACGCTCGCACGTCTGAAGTCGACGGGAAAGACGGTCGACGGAAAGTCGGTCAACGCCGTCGTGCGTGCAAAGCTCTCGTGAGCTTCGAGAAGCGAGGTTGTTGAAGCCACCTGCGGTTCGACCCCGGGCCACGGTCGGGATCGTGGCCACGTCGAGTCCGGTCCGCGAGGAATTCGTCGATCGCGGCGTGGCCGAGCTGACTCGACTCGGGTTTCGAGCCCGGCTCGGATCTCGACTCTTCGAGCGAGACCGTTACACGGCGGGGACGGGCACCGACCGGCTCGCCGATTGGAACGAGCTTTGGCGCGATCCCGAAGTGGCCGCCATTTTCTGCGCGCGGGGAGGCTACGGCGCTCTCCAACTCCTGCCGGCGCTGTCGGTCGACGAAATCAGGTCACATCCCAAAGTCGTCCTCGGGTCGAGTGATGTAACGGCTCTTCTCGCCTTTCTCGGCGGGCCGGCCTCTCTGGTCACCTTTCACGGGCCCATGGTTGCCCAGCAAATCGCCCGCGGAGACTACGATCGAGAGAGTCTCACTGCTCTTCTGGGCTCGAGCGAGCCGTTCGGACGGATGCGCGCCGACACTCTCGAGATGCTCCACCGAGGAGCCTGCGAGGGCAGGCTCGCGGGCGGCTGCCTTTCGCTCGTGACGTCGATGGTGGGAACTCCGTATCTCCGCGATTTCGAGGACGTCCTGCTCTTTCTCGAGGATGCCGACGTGAAACCCTATCAGATCGACCGCATGCTGACACAGCTTCGGCTCTCGGGGCTTCTCGATCGAGTCCGAGGCATCGTCTTCGGACAAATGCCCGGTTGCCAACAGCATCCCCAGCAGGGGTATACCCTCCAGGAGATGCTTCGCGATTGGACCGCCCCCTTGCGGGTTCCCGTGGCCTACGGGTTTCCCTCGGGCCACACGCTAACTCCGGCCATGACACTCCCTCTGGGGGTGAGAGCGCGTCTCGATAAAGAGGGCCTCGCCATACTGGAAGGAGCGGTCCGCTGATTCCCGACGCCGGGCCGGGCGCGCGGCTCCATCTGCTCGGAATCTGCGGGTCGGCCATGGCATCTCTTGCCGGGCTCCTTCAGAGTCAGGGCTACCGTGTCACCGGCTCCGATCAGGACGTCTACCCTCCCATGTCGGATGTCCTTGCCAAGCTCGGGATCGAGGTTCGGTCCCCCTACCGCCCGGAGAACCTACCCGACGACCTATCGCTCGTGGTCGTCGGCAACGCGCTTTCACGGGGCAACCCCGAGCTCGAGAGCGTGCTCGAGCGCGGCCTTCCTTACGTTTCCATGCCCGAGGTGCTGAAGGAAGTGTTCCTGCGGACTCGCAAGCCGATCGTCGTTGCCGGGACCCACGGCAAGACGACCACGAGCTCGCTCATCGCCTGGATTCTCGAGAGCTCTGGCCGCGCGCCTGGCTTTCTCGTCGGAGGCATTCCACTCAACTTCGATACCAGCTTCCGGGCCGGTGCCGGTGAAGACTTCGTCGTCGAGGGAGACGAGTACGACACCGCCTATTTCGACAAAGGGCCTAAATTCCTTCATTACCTGCCCCGGGTGGCCGTGCTCTCCAACGTGGAGTTCGACCACGCGGACATCTATCGCGATCTGGCGGACGTGGAGCGGGCCTTTCGCCTGTTCGTAAACCTCGTGCCGGGCAACGGTCTGCTCGTGCTCGGCCGGGAGAGCGAGCTCGCGGCAGCGATAGGTCGGCGAGCCCCGTGCGCCGTAGAGACTTTCGCAGTGAGGGGAGATGCGGATTGGGTTGGCCAACTCGAGGGCTCGGACGAGGACGGGAGCTACTTGCTCGTGAACCATCGGGGGAAGCGGTTTCTCGAAGCCTACGCCCCGATGTGGGGTAATGCGTCGCTGCGGAACGCTCTCGCCTCGGTGGCTGTCTCTCATTTCGTGGGTTGCACCGCCCAGGAGATCGCAACTGCCCTATCACGGTTCCGAGGCGTTAGAAGGCGTCTGGAGCTGCGGGGGAGGGCTCGCGGAGTGACGGTGATCGACGATTTCGCCCATCACCCGACGGCGATTTTCGAGACTTTGGCAGCGGCACGCGCGCGCTGGCCCCATCACCGGCTTTGGGGCGTATTCGAGCCGCGCTCGTTCACCGCACGCAGCCGCGTCTTCCAGCGGGAGTTGGCCGAAGCCCTCTCGGGGGCCGACGAAGTGATCCTCGCCGAGGTCCTTCGAACCAGCCGGCTTTCGCCGGAAGAGGAGCTCTCGGAGGAGCGGCTCGTAGAGGACCTGAATCAGTCGGGAACCACCGCGGTCTTCCTCCCGCGCGTGGACGACATCGTGGAACACCTGGTGCGAGAGGCGCGCGAAGGGGACGTCGTGATGGTGATGTCCAATGGAAGCTTCGGTGGTCTCCACGGGAAGCTCCTGGCCGCGCTCGCCCCCTAGAGTGACGTTGCGGCCTCGTGGTCTCTTGGAGTGAGTTCCTACCTAGCGAATGAGGGAGCCGGTGCCGCGATGAGCATACACGGCGTCGGCCTGGGATCCCGACCCCGCAGGCAGAGCGAAGCGCACGATCGTGCCCCGTCCTTCGTGGCTTTCGACCTCGACTTCACCGCCGTGCTCTTCGGTAATCCGCTTCGCCGTGGCCAGGCCCAGCCCGATTCCCTGGGATTTTCCGTACGAGAAGAAGGGCTCGAAGAGGCGATGCCGAATCTCGGAGGCGATACCCGGGCCTTGGTCTTCGACCTCGACGACGATGTGCGGTCCCCTCGACCACGAGCGGATGCGGAGCAGGCCACGACCCGACATCGCCTGACAGGCGTTGGTGACGATATTCCAGAGCGCGCGGTCCATTCTTCGTCGGTCGATACACAGGTCCCCGGAGAAGCCGGCGTCGACCTCGACGAGGATGTCTCCCCGGTATCGATGTCGAATCCTGTCAGCGAGCTGCGTCAGGAAGCTCGTGAGCGGAACCGGTTGAGGAACCATGGGCGCGCCATTCCCTCTCGTGAGCTCGAGTAGCTCGTCCACCATGTGGCTGAGCCGGTCGCACTCGTCCTTCATCGCCTCGGCGTATTCCCGACGCTCGTCTTCACCGACGTCGAGCTCGGAAAGCATCCCCGCATAGCCGCTGAGCGCCGTCAGCGGACCACGAAAGTCGTGAATGACCGAACCGACCATTCTTCCCACTGCGGCGAGCCTCTCGAAATGAATGCGCTCCTGCGCCAGGTGGATGTTTCGAAGAGCCGTCGCGGCCTGCAACGCGAGTACCGACGCGAGCTCGAGCCGCTCCTCGGGTACGGCCTCGGACGAATCAAAGAACAGGACGCCGTACAGACCTTCACCGTGAGCGAGGGGCAGCGTGCCGCGTCGCTTCGGAATCGCTACCGTGTCGACGAGAGTGTCCACCGCGGCTTTCCCCCCGGTTGCGCTCTCGGCGATGAGCTCGATCTTTTCTCCGATCCGACATCGCTCCGACGCCGACAAATGGCGACCCGAGGGCTCTGCCGGATACCACATGGGTCGAGAGCGGATCGATCTGCGGCCAGCGTAGAAAATCTCCACCGCGGCATCGTTCAGAATGTGGGAGGTCGCCTGATGAGCCCGGCTCAATATCTCGTTTATATCGAAACTTTCCGCAAGAGAAACCCCGACACCGCTCACGAGCTCCAGGTCGTGTTTCACTTCTTCGACCCGGCGGCTGAGCCGGTTTCGCTCCAGAAGCAATGCAATCAGGGCTCGAGCCTCGAATCCGGGCGGGAGCGTGATCGGCCTGTCCCCGACGACGATGGCAATCGGCTTGTTATCCGCGGGAGCGCCGAGCAAGAGTGCGCGAGCTTCGTCGAGGCAACCGATCGGGGTGAGGTCGTGGTCGGGGAATCGGTCCTTGAGCGTGTCCTCTTCGCCGCGGACACATAGGATCGTGGGATGACTCATAGAAGCTCGCCGAGTCCCGCAGTCGGGAACCGAAGCTAAGCTGTGTTGGAGATACTCGATTATACCAGGACAGCGGTGTGATACGCTAGACATTGAAGAGAACAGACGGGTTCTAGTTCATACCGATTTCCGCACGAAAAAGAGCCAATGTCCCAGCGTCGCGAGTTCCTCCACGTTCACATGTCGCAATGGATGACTCGTTTGGCGGAAACGGGGCGTATCGAGTACCTGTTCGAGCTCGAGATGTGGCTTCGGAGCTTCGAGAGGTACTTCCGCGTCCGCAATCAGCCCCTCTCCGAGGATTCCGCGCGGACGCTCGCCATTCGAAGTTTTTACGAGGAGATTGGCCTGGTCGCCCATGCGATCGAACGAGTGACGAAACTCTGCACGCTCTTGTCGAGCGAGGATCAGGTGAGCCAGGAGCGCTTCGAGAAGTACGTGGAGAACTTCTTGAAAGAGGACGACATCGCCGATCCTTACGTCGCCCGGCTCCTGCGGCAAGCCAGTCCCCAGGCGGCACTTACCCTTCTTCGAGAGAGCTTCGAGGACTTGAAGCTCCTTCTCACCGAGCTGTCCAAGTTATCCCGCATTCCCTATCCAACGTTTCAGAGTATCGGCCGACTCCTCTATCGCGAGATCCGGAGAAACGACTATCTGGGCCTCATCATGGGTCAGAGATTCAAGCCGGTCTACGATCGCATCGGCTCGGAGGCGGTCGTGAGAATCATTCGCAATATCGATAACCGCGGGCGACGTCGTCTGGTCGCCAATATCTTCCTCCAGCTCTTCCGCCTCCTTCATTACCTGGAGTACGCCGACCCGCGAAAGCGACACCTGGAGGAGCTCAGGACATCGGTTCTCATCTTCTCTCTTGTCGCCTCCGAGACCCGCTCGCTCGTGGACTTCATCCAGAAACAGCAGGCCCGCCTCGGGCCCGACACGGGATTCCCCGAGACTTTCGAAAGCTTCATCTATTGCGTGCCGCTGGAGCTCCGAAAGGTGATTCATACCGAGCTTGCCGAGCTCGTGTCCTTCAAGCAGGCCGACACCATTTACATGCGGCTCGAGAACTCCCACGGAATCCTGCGCGATTGCTTTCAACAGAGCGTCATCCAGCTCGCCCAGGGTCTCGAGCCGACGATCCGGGGAAACGAGATCTTCGATCATTTCCACACCCATTTCGAACAATCGCAGACACTTCGCCACGATCTCCTGGCGCTGGTGGTCGCGGTACGGAGATTTTCCGAAGAGAAGACCGAGGAGCGAGCCGAGAGCATGAAACGCTTCATCTCCCGGTTCCACGACCGATCTCTGCGCTATCTCATGTATCGTGATTGGGCGAGCTTCGAGTCCTTCGCTTCCGAGATCCTGAAGTGCGACAACGTCGCCGGCATGCTCCAGATTTCGCATCGGTTCGATACCTACCTGAGGACGCTGTTGCGGGAGGTGAACAAGCGCGGAGTGCTCCAGGGGGGAGACACGGGCGTGAGGGAGAGCACCACATCGGAATCCGCGGGTGCGGAAGGGGTCCAGCCCCCGCCTGCTTTCTAGCGGCCCTCGCAGTAGCCTATGACGAGGATGCCGTCGGCTTTTCCAGATTGTCTTCTTCGCGGACGTTGGCCTTGATGGCGGCGACGACGTCGGGATCGAACTGGGCCCTTTCATGTGCCTCCATCTCGCGGATGGCCATATCGTGGGGAAGCGGCGATTTGTACGAGTGCTTGCTGGTAATCACATCGAAGGCCTCGCAAGCACCGATGATGCGGGCACCGAGCGGGATGTTCTCGCCCGCGAGCCTCTCGGGGTAGCCGCGCCCATCCCATCTTTCATGGTGATGCAGGATGATCGGAGCGAGATCTTTCCAGAAGATGATGTCTTTCACCATCTCGTAGCCGAGCAACGGATGGAGCTCGATGCGTTCCCGCGTCCACTCCTCGGTGGCGTCCAATTTCAGGAGGCCGATGTCGTGCAAGAGTCCACCGAAATAGAGGTTCTTCTGCGTCGGCGCGTCTAGCCCCATCCCCGCGCCCACCACCCGTGCATAACGGGCGACGCGGCGCGCGTGGCCCCACTTTATCGGAACGTGGGTGTCCATCGCCCCGAGGAGGATCTCGCTCACGTGAGTGAAGTAATTGTTCTGAGCATCCTGGAGACGAACGTGCTCGATGGAGATCGCGGCCTGATCCGCCAGGCTGAAGAGAATGGACTGGTCTTCCTCGTCGAATGCGGCTCCATCGCGCTTGTTCAAGACCTCGAGGACTCCGATGACGCGGCCTTCGAAAGTCAAGGGGACGCACAGGATGGAACGGGTCTCGAAGCCCGTTTCCCGGTCGTAGCCGTCATGGAATCGGGGGTCGTCGCGGACATCGTTGACGATCGCGGGCCGTCCACTGCTCGCGGTCCAGCCGGCAACTCCGCGGCCGGGCTCAACGCGCATCGGCTCGACCGCGGCGGCGGCCCTGCCCGAGGCGGTGCGGAAACGCAGATTGCCTTCCTCGTCGTATAGCAATATCGAGCCCGCTTCAGCTCGCAGCGTCTCGGCCGCCGTCTCCACGATCGTCTTGAGAAGCACGTCGAGGTGAATGATGCTTCGGTAGGCCTTGGTGACGGTGAGGACCGCGGTGAGCTTGCCGATATATTCCGAGGGATCGCGCGGGCTCGTCATCGGGCGCGTCTTGGTAAAAGGACCAGTGAGCAATTGGTTTGACTATCCCACTCGCTGGCAAGCGAGCCTAGCACGGCCTCGCGAGTGAGGTCAATGCTCGCGGTCGCGCGCTCTATTTGACAGTTTTCCACGGTGCATGCTACTTTGCTTGATAGCAGGAACATCCCTCAGCTCGATCCGGGTAGACATGTCTGTCGCCAAGCAAAGTCCATTCGCTCAATTCCTCACGCAATACAAGAAGGGGGACTTCATCTTCCATCAGGGTGAGGAAGGCGACGAGATGTTCATCGTCCAGTCGGGACAGGTGGCGATAAGAAAGCAAATCGGGTCGAAACGAACCACGGTCACCGTCCTGGAAAAAGGGGACTTCTTCGGGGAGATGTCGGTCCTCGAGCGGCTGCCTCGATCGGCCGACGCCGAAGTGGTGGAAGACGCCGGGATCATCACCATCAACAGCCAGACTTTCGGCGAGATGATTCGGCGAAATCCCGAGATAGCCGTGCGCATGCTTCGAAAGTACTCGATGCGCATGCGGGAATACTCCGAGCAACTGGAGAACTTGCTCGCCCAGAGCTCGGGAGTTGACGAGGTTCAGCTTCCCGATATCGACAAACCTCCGGCCCAGGCGCCCGAGGGAACGGTGCCTTCGACGGCTACGGCGCGCGCGTATTTCGTCGCCAAGGAAAGCGGCAAGATCTATCCCATCTACAAGGACGAGATTCTGCTCGGTCGCTACGACTCGGTTACCGGACATCGTCCCGAGATCGATTTGACCGATGAGGACCAAAACCGGAACGTCAGCCGCAGGCACGCCCGACTGCTCCACAAGGAAAATACCTTCTACATCGCCGAGGAGATCGGCACGATGAACGGCACCTACATCAATGGAGAGCGAATCCCCACCGGGGTTCTGACACCCATCCGAGACGGTGACGAAGTTACCCTCTGCCGGGTTCCCATCATCTTCAAAGTCGCTCAGTAGCCGAAACCGGCTCGTCAGCTGGGCAGTTCATCCTTTAGGGCTGACGTATTCGGGCAGGAGAATTCGCTGAGGCGAGCGAATCTCGAGCTTTCAGCCGAAACCGGGTAGCGCTCTTCGGAAACCCGCTCAGCGTCCAGGCGAAAGCGATGTCGGGACGAAGGATCCAGAACGGCCGGAACGGGGGCGTGCCAGGGCCCGGGTAGTACTGGGGATACTTCTTCTTCGAGGCATCGAGAACGGGGATCACGAGGGGGTGGGTTGGGTCGAGGACCCGTTCTGCCTTTCCCTCGAGGATGACCACCTCGTCGCCGCTATCGAGATGCACGTTCACATGGGGATTTGCCTCGAGGTTCTGGACCCACCGCACCCTGGGGCTTCCACCGAAGGAAAGGACGCCGTGAAGCCACACTCCGTCGACGGGCCTGGTGTGGGGACGGCCGTCGGGCCGGGTCGTCGAGACCCAGTAGTTCCTCGCGCGCTCCATCCGTTCGTCGACGAAGCTCCAGGGAAGCATCCCCAGCGGCGTTTTCGGGACGCCGTACTCGGGGATGCGCGGCCGGCTCGGCCTGGGCTCCTTCGCTTTCTTTCGGCTCGACATTGCTTGAACCTCCTGGCGCCTATGGGGCGCTTTTCCCGCGTGGGAGTCAAGTGGGTAGTCGCCATGGCTCGGGACCAGTGAGGTTCGTCGCCGTCGGCGGAAACGGGCGTTTCGCGCCAGGCGGTGACCTTCGGGCGCTGCGGAGCTGGGCGGCGAGGCTAGTTCTGCTGATTTCCCGGTGGTCGTCTCTCTCCCTCTTGAGGGACCTCCGGCTCACGCTGGGGAAGGGGTTGGGGAGGCTCGTACAGGAGGCCTCCGCTACCGAGACCCTCGATGATGTGGGGGAGCAAGTCGCCGATGGTCACGTCGGTGCGTCGAATGATGCGCGGCGTCATCGTCAACACGATGTCGGACTCTCGCACTTCCTTTCGGTTGGCGGAGAATATACGGCCGAGGAGTGGCACGTTGGCCAGCCCCGGAGTTCCATTGAGGCTGGTTCGCTCTTCTTCGTTGATGAGACCGGCGAGGAGACTCGTTTCTCCGTCGGCGAGCCGGAGAACGGTATTCACCGAGCGATTGCCGAAGGTTGGCAACCCTCCGAACCCCGTACCGGATATGGTGCTGAGCCGGAGCTCGAGCGCGATGCTGATCTCGTTGTCGTGGTGCACTCTCGGCGTAACCAGGATGTTCACACCGATGTTCTCGTATTGGAACGTGGTCACCGGCTGCTGGGGAACGCCCCCGGTCGCAATCGGCGTAAACGTCGTGATGGGCACCGGGACTCGCTCTCCGAACTCGGCCTGGGCGCTTTCGCCGTCGACCGCCCGCAGCTGCGGGTTGGCGAGCACCCGGGTGTCGCTGTCGGCGCGGAGCAGGCTCAGGACCGCCCCGGGAAGCCCGGCAACGAAGACGTTGTCGCTCGCGAACGGGGGAACGTCGAGGGTCGTGTCGCCGGGGAATATGCTCGTCTGGATTCCTTCCTCGCCGGCCGAACGCAGCTGAATGCCGTATTCCACCATCCGAGTGCGGTCCACCTCGAGGATCTCCATCTCGACGATCACCTCGCTCCGGCTCTTGTCGAGCGAGCTGATGATCATCTCCGCCGCCTTCACCCGTTCGGGCGCATCGACGATGGTGAGCGCGTTCGTCGCCGTGAGGGGCGCGATCCTTCTGGCGCCGAGCACGATGCGCAGGAGGTCGATCGTCTCCTTGAGATCGGCACTCGAGAGATAGAAGGTACGCGACACCTGCTGCTCGTAGTCTCGTCTCTTGGCGGGCGTATCGGGCACGATGGTGAGGAATCCATTCGCCTCGACTCGATAGAAGTTCCGAGTGATGGTGCAGAGCGATCGGAAAGCCTCCTCGAACGTCGCGTCCTCGAGATCGATCGAGACGACATCGTCGACGAAATCGCGGTCGAACACGACGTTGACACCGGCAAGGGTGCCGAGGGACAGCAGAATGTCCCTCAGGCTCGCGTCGCGGAAGACGAAGCCAGCGGGGTCCGTTGCCGAGGGTGAGATCGAGAGTTGGCCGAAGGGCGCCTCGCCCACTCGGCGCTTGAGGCTTGCGATCGAATGTCTCTCCGCCTCCTCGCCCTTCTCCTCGATGAGCCCTTTGAGCTCCTCGAGCTCTCTGGCCAGTTGGACGTCGGTGGGGTTCAATGTGAGGGCGACCTCGAGCTCGTTTCGAGCGGTTTGCAAATCACCGGCGGACATGCGACGGGCGGCTTCGAGAGCATGGGCGGCCGAGGCGCGGAGCTTGGCCCGGGCGAGCTCACGCGCGAGATTGGCATCGTCGGGTTTCTCCGAAGCCGCTCGCGTATACAGCGCCACCGCCTCGTCGTAATGGCCCGCCCTTTCGGCACGGGCGGCGTCCTTCCGGTAGGTCGAGCCGGCGCAGCCGTGCAGCGACGCCAGCAGCGCGACGGTAGGAAAGAGAAATCGGGGGACAGCCATTTCGAGCCTCCGCTGCTCGGCGCTCAGCGCCGGGCGTCTTGGGGAGCTTCTGATTGCACCACCACTACCTCCACTCCGGAGGGAACGGTGAAGCGAAACTGCGATTCAGGAATATCGAGGTTCTCGCGGATCTCGCGAAAGGTGAAGTTGGTCCGATTACCTTGCGAATCGATGAGCGCGACGCGCAGAACCGTTCCGTCGTCTGGCTGGACCTCGAGCTCGACGGTCTCGAACTCCTCGTGGTGCGCGTGAGGAACCGCTCGCAGCACCACACCGCCCTCGGTCGGAGGCGTCTCGGACGAGAAGAAGGAGAAACTGTCGGTAATGCGACTCTTGCCCGCCAGGAGCTCGAACGGCGAACCGCTTTCGAGGCCCATCGGTCCTTCGGGGTGATGGCTCACCATCACCTGATTCTCCGCGGGGATGTAGAAGTAGCTGCTCGAGCCATCGGTCACGAAGAGCTTCTCCTCGGGCTGTCGATACTCCCACCGCATCCGACCCGGCTTCTTGACCGACAGGCGACCACTCTCCTCGATCGTCTTGCGGAGAAAGCGCCTCTCATAGCGCTGGGTGAACTCGGCTTCGAAGTCGTCGATGGTGTCGTAATGCCCCTCGACCTTGGCCACGAGCGCGACGAGGTCCTGCGAAGCTGCCGCCGGCACCGAGACGGACAACAACACCAGGACAAGGGGCCGCATGGGCCTATTCTACACGTTTGGTGGACGGCACGGGGATCGAACCCGTGACCTCGGCATTGCGAACGCCGCGCTCTCCCAGCTGAGCTAGCCGCCCACGAATCGGGTGGAAACGGGCCATGCTAGCAAGACGCTCGGTTCCGAGCAAGAGCAATCGCCGCGGTGGAGTTGCGAGCTTTTGGCTTGCGGTGAGAACATGCTTCTCTTGGAGGAAGGCCATGGTGAATCTTCGTTGCCTCTCGCTCGGGCTCGCGCTCGCGCTTACCGTGCCCGTTCTCGCTCAGGCCGAGCCGACGCAAAAGCCACCCCTGCACGGCCGCCACTGGGTGGCCATCACGGGAAAGCCGCTCGGAGCGACCGCAGGAGCGATGATGTTCCAGAAGGGCGGCAACGCCGTGGATGCGGCCTGCGCCATGCTAGGCGCCACCGCCACGATGTTCGATGCGTTGTCTTGGGGCGGAGAGACGCAGGCCCTCGTCTACCACCCGCTGGAGAAGCGGGTCATCGGGGTGAATGCTTTGGGCGTCGCTCCGACGGGCGCGACCCCGGAGTTCTTCCGCAGCCGCGGAATGGAGTATCCGCCGGAGTTCGGCCCTCTGGCGGCGGTCACGCCCGGAACTCCCGGGGGTCTGATGACCCTTCTCGCCGAATATGGGACGCTGAGTCTCGCGGATGTGCTCGCGCCGGCGATCGACATGGCCGACGGTTACCCGATCGAGGCGCAGACGGCGAACGCCATCGAGCGTGCCAAGAAAGAAATCAAGCAGTGGCCGTACTCACGCGACGTGCTCTTGCCGCATCTCGGCGAGGAGCGCGAGGCTCCCCGAGCGGGCGAGATCTTCCGACAGCCGGATCTGAAAGCGACGCTCGAGAAGCTCGTGGAGGCCGAGAGCGAGGCGCGGCGGCTCGGGAAATCCCGCAAAGAGGCCATTTACGCGGCCTACGACCGTTTCTACCGGGGCGACATCGCCAGGGAGTTCGTTCGCGGTTCCCGCGAACAGGGCGGCCTTCACACGGAGCAGGATCTAGCGAGCTGGAAGGTCGAGATCGAAGAGCCCGTATCCACGTCGTACAAGGGAATCGAGGTCTACAAGCTGACTCACTGGGTGCAGGGACCGGTGCTCCTCCAGGCCTTGAACATTCTCGAGGGTATCGACCTCGCGTCGATGGGCTACAACTCGAGCCGCTACATCCATGCGCTCTACCAGACGATGAACCTCGCCTTCGCCGATCGCGACTTCTACTACGGCGATCCCTATTTCCCGCCCGAGGAGCCGATTCGCGGGCTCTTGTCGAAGGATTACGCTTCGGAGCGACGGAAGCTCATCGACTGGAAGAAGAACGATCCTGACAGCGCGCCTGGCGATCCTTACCCGTTCCAGGGCGGGACGAATCCGTACCGCGAATACCTCGACCGCTGGGGGGCGAGACACCCGACGACGGAAGAAGAAGCCCAGCAGTTCGAGAACGGCTTCTTCGCGGGAACGACGTCCATCCAGGCGGCCGACGCCGAAGGATGGGTGGTCTCGGTGACCCCGAGCGGCGGCTGGATACCGGCCACGATCGCAGGAAAGACAGGAATCGGCATGAGCCAGCGGATGCAGAGCTTCGTTCTCGACGAGGCGACGAATCCCTTCAACCTGCTCGTGCCAGGGAAGAGACCGCGGGCAACGCTGACCCCGAGTCTGGCGTTGAAGGACGGCCGTCCTTTTCTGTCGTTCGCCGTACAGGGTGGCGATTCGCAAGACCAGAATCTGCTGCAGTTCTTCCTGAACGTCGTTGAGTTCGGTATGACCGTCCAGGAAGCGGCCGAGGCGGCCAATTTCACGAGCTACCAGATGAAGAGCTCCTTCGGCGCCCACGAATCGGAGCCCGGAAGACTGACGTTGAACGAGTCCGTGTCGCCGTGGATCCGGGACGAGCTGCGCGCGATGGGTTACGAGCTCGATTTCGGCAAGCGCACTTCGGGACCGATCAACGCGATCTTCTTCGATTGGGAGCACGGGACGATGTGGGGCGGCTCCAGTAACGACGGGGAGGACTACGGCATCGCCTGGTGAGCCGGCGCCTCGAGCGCGCCGACCGTGACCCGTGGCGTGAGCCTGCAGAGTTTGTTCGCCCACACCGAGACCGTGGGTGTTGCCGTTCGAATGGCCGTGGTATCATTTCACCAGGAAGATTCCCAAACAAAACTAGCGAACCACCTGGATGATTCAGAGAATCGAATTAATGAAGGATGCTGCGTCCAAATCGCAACGTTCCAGGCAACGCCGCGGACCCCTCTTCGTTCTCCTCTCGGTTGCGGTTGGACTCTCGCTGAACGCCTGTTTGCGGCCACCGCCCGCCTCCACCATCATCGTGTTCGTCCTGGACACGGTTCGTCTGGACGCTCTCGGTGCTTACGGCAACCCCCTCGATCCTACGCCGCATATCGACGCTTTGGCCGAAGACGGCGTGCGATTCGATCAGGCGATTTCGTCCTCCGGCTGGACACTTCCCGCGGTCGGCTCTCTGCTCACCGGCACCTGGCCCACGATTCACGGTGCCATCGGACAGGGGATCATGCTGCGTCCACTACGCCCGGAGATCAAGACGGCTCCCGAGGTCCTGCGGGCAAACGGCTACCGAACGGTGGGAATCGCCAACGCGGCCTTCGTCAGCCCGATGGTCGGTGTCGACAGAGGGTTCGATGTTTTCGAGCACCGCTACAGTTACAATCACGATGCTCGCGACGCCCAACTTGTGGTCGACCTGGCCATTCGCGAGCTCCACGCTCGACCGGGAGAGCCGACGTTCCTCTTCATTCATCTATTCGACCCCCATCTCGACTACGCGCCGCCGGCAGGCTTCGACACGAGGTACACGGAAGGTCGTGCGTCTCCGCCACCCCCGATCACGATGGAGATTTGCCAGGAAATGCAGACGGGCGACAGCCGTCAAGAGCCGCCGGTCCCGGAGGATATCGCCTATGTCCGCGGAGTCTACCAGGGAGAGATCAGCTTCATGGATGCGGAGGTGGGCCGATTCATCGAAGAGCTGAAGTCGTTGGGACTCTACGAGCAATCCACCGTGATCCTCACCGCCGATCACGGCGAAGAGTTTTGGGATCACGACGGTTTCGAGCACGGACACACACTGTACGACGAACTGATCCGAGTCCCCCTGATCGTGAAGCTACCCAGCGACGTCGACGTCGCGCGTGACGTGGTGTCGGAACCGGTTCGCGTTTTGGACGTCATGCCTACGGTGTTCGATGTCGCCGGCATCGAGAAGCCGGCGACCTTCGACGGCGAATCGATGATGTCGTCGATTCGGGGAGAGCCGAGTAGCCGCCGGCCGGTCTTCGCCGAGAGTACTCTCTATGGTCCCGAAAGAGTCGCCTGGCGGACGGAACGATACAAATACATTCACGACGCCACGGCGGGTCGCGAGGGAATCGGCGAGCTCTACGACTGGCAGGAGGATCCCGGGGAGATGCGCAACCTTGCCGATGAGAGACCCGAGCTCGCGTTGCAAATGCGTTCCGAGCTCTTCGACTTCTACTCTCAGCTTCGGGATCGAGCGCGGAGCATGGCGGAGCCGGATTTCGTCAACCTGAGCCCGGTTCGAATCGAGGAGCTCCGCAGCCTCGGCTACGTCCGATAATCGAGTGCCTTGCCGCGCCGCGCTCGTCTCGCCATCGAAACGACGCCGAGGCCCGCGAGTGTGAGGAAAGCCGAGGCAGAAAGGATCCCTCCCACAATCAATGACCTCGGTCGATAGGCGATACGTACGCGGTGATCGCCGGGGGAAAGACGAAGCGCGCGGAAGAAGCCATTCGCTCGCAGCAACGGCGCTGATGTTCCGTCCACCCAGGCGAGCCATCCTGTGCTGAACGAATCCCACATCAGTAGATAGCCACCTCCGGCCTCCACGTGAGTCTGGATCACGAGCTCGTTCGGAGTCTCACTGAGGATCAATGCCCCCCTCGGTTTGGGTGGGCCCTCCCGGCCCGCCGGCGGCGGTGGCTCCTCATACAAGAACAAATTTTCTCGCGTATCGAAGTCTTCGGTGAATAGCGGCGCGAATTGCCTGTCGAGCTCGGGCTCCACTTCGGCATCCGGGACGATCACGACGCGCGCAAGGGGTTCGGGGTCCTCGTAGAGGGCCATCGGCGGGAATCCGGCAAGGCGCACGACCGCCCGCGCTCTATTCGACGGCGGGGCGTTGGTCAGGAAGTAGCGCGTCCCGGTGCGCAACAAGAAGCGGGTCCGCTCCTCGCGCGAGGTTGCCGCGAAGCCAAGGATGAATCGAGAGTAGTCGGCCGGCCAGAGTGCGGTGAGATCGAGGGAGACCGCTTCACGCAACCCCCAAGCCGACGGGAAGGTGGCAAACATCGTTTGATAGGTCGACAGGACCGCTTGCTCGCTCACCTGAGAATGGCTGGGCGCTACCTGCCGCGGAACGTTGTCGAGATCGCGAAGTCCCGTCACCCACGAGATGCGACCTCCGACGTAAACTCGATCCAGGGGGTACTCGCGCGTGGCGGAAACCCAAGGAGGCTCTCCCAGCAATTCCGCGTTCAACGTTGGGTTCACGACGACATTGGCCAAGAATTGGTCCGTAAGGCATATCGCGAAGAGCGCCAAGACCCGAAAACGCCACCGGGCAAGTCCCAGGAGGATTCCGACCATCGTTCCGACGAACACAAGACGCAGCGACGCGGTACTTGCGTCGGCGATCAGGAAGGAAGCGGCCTGTCCTGGACTCACCAGGGACAAATGCGAAGCGAGTCCATCGGCGACTCGGAAAGCGACGTCACGAAAGCCATGAACGAGCACGATCCCGGCGCATCCGAGGAGTGCGAGCAGAACGGCAGGCATCGAAAGTCGGACGGCGGATTCCTTCCGAAGGGAGATCCGTTCCAATCCAACACCGGCGAGAGCCGCGATCGCCAAGACCGCGGGAAGGAAGTACTTCGCCGGGTATCGCACACCACCCAGGAACGGCAGCAGGGATTGGAGTGCGGGATAAACCGGCGTGTTCTGTCCCAGCGCGAGGACGATTGAGAGAAGACCTAGCACCGACCAGAACCGGCACCAGATATCACGTCGCCCGAGCCATGAACCCAGCGCCGCCAGGGCGAGAGCACCAGGCCCCAGGTACATCGAAGTAAAGAGCGGAAGATGACCACCATTCAAGGCTGTCACCCAGTGATTCGCCTGTCCCGCGGGCGGAAAGCGGTCGCCGAACAACGGCCAGGCCACGATCTCGGCCAGGGCGAGAGGGTGCAGGGCGAGAAGCTCCCCCAATCCTTGCTGAGCTCTAGCCGAGATTCGGACAGCCTCGAAAAGAGGAAGCAGCTGCACCGCAACCAGCAACGAGCCCAATGCTACCGCGGCTCCAGCCTTACCAAGACGCTTCGTCCACGACACTTCGCTTCTTACGAATACCGTGTAGGCAATGGCGACCAGTGCGGTTACCGCCGCGGTAACGGGCTCGCCGGCAAGAATCTGCAACCCTTGAAAGACGCTCCAGACGACGACCCACCGTTGTCGCGGCGATCGAGCCGAACGGTCTGCCGCCCATAGAACCCACGGAAAGAGGGCAAGCGACCAGGACAGATTGAGAGAGTTCGCTGTCGAAACGACCGGCCCGGCCAGGGCGAAAATGGAGGCCGCCAGAGACGCTGCGACCGGAGACAGCTGGCATCGAAACAACAGGAATGCTCCGAGACCGGCAATTACGATGGGAAGCAATACGATCAAATTGAAACCGAGCTCGGGCGGCAACAGCAATCGGATCGGCAGCGTCGGCAAAAACAAGATTTGTCGCGCCGGATCGGCTATCGCCGTCTGCCCGAACGCGACGTGGGGATCCCAGAGCGGAAGATCTCCCGAAAGCAACGTGTTCCTCAACCATAGGTGTTCGGGCCAGTAGAAGAAGGACAGGTCCCGATCGAAAAAGAGGCGTGAAGTGCTCACGCCCTGACTCATCACCAGGAGGGCGGCGAGTGTGGGTGGGAGTGCCCACACCCATTCGCGTGGACCGCGAGGACTCGGGATACGCATCTAGAATCGTTGTCGAAGGAAGTCGAATACAATTCTACCGACCGAGTCGTCGACCGTGCAAGCGAGGCTGGTCGCTCGGGCGAAGCTGGTAATGAGACAGGAGCGGAACCAGTCAATAGATTGCAGCGAGCGATCCCGCGTGAGCACCGAGCTGTGGTTGCGCGCCCGGCATCGCGCCCCCTAGAATCGTTCTAATCGACCAACATGAGGCTCTCCGAGCACTGAAAGTGTCCAGGGTCGCCCGTTTTCGAGGTGGCGCTCTCTCCGCCCTGTTTGTGGCCGGAGCGTTGCCGGTTTACATTCACGGCTGGAAACTGCTCTGGTTCCTCACCGACGATGCGTATATCGCCTTTCGCTATGTGAGCAACCGGCAACTGGGCCACGGCTATGTCTGGAACGCACCCCCGTTTCTTCCAATAGAGGGCTACACGAACTTCCTTTGGATCCTGCTCCTCGACGCAGTCTGGTCCTGGTTGGGTGTGGAGCCCCCGGAGTCGAGCAACTGGCTCGGTTTTGCATGCGGGGTCGGAACGCTCGGAGTGACAGCGTTCATGGCGCACCGGCTTCGCCTTTGCGATAGGTTGCGTCTCTTCCGGCCCTGGATTGTTCTCGTCGTGGCCTTTGGATTGGTAACAAATTTCAACTTCCTGATGTGGACCAGCTCTGGACTGGAGACCTCCCTCTTCAACTTTCTCTTTGCGGCTTGGGTGGCCTCGGTCCTGTACCTGGAGCGGCACTCGACCGCCTGGATCGCGATCGTGAGCGCTTGCGCGGGTCTACTGGCGCTTACCCGGCCGGACGGGATGTTGATGGTTGCCGCATCTGCGGTCCTAATCGCGACCGTTCCGCTGAACCGACGCCGACGCCCGAAGCTGCACGAGCTTCTCGCCGCCGCCCCGCTCGCAATGCC
>DASPGQ010000124.1 GCA_035620555.1 Vicinamibacteria bacterium | reverse complement strand
GCTTCTCCGCTTCGAGCGACGTCCTCGCTTACAGCGTGGGACAGTCGGACCGTCGCCTGGCATGGTTCGATCGCGAAGGCCGGTCCCTCGGAGGCGTGGGCGAACCCGGACCGTTCGTGCAAGTGACTCTGTCTCCCGACGGGCGCCGTGCCATCGTTATCCGAGAGAGCTCGCTCTGGATCCTGGATCTCGAACGAGGCGGGATCGCATCGCGGCTCACCCCGGACGGGTACCGGACCGCCGATGCCGCCTGGTCGCCGGATGGGCGAGAGATTGCAATGAGCGCGAGGCTCTCGACGACTTTTGATCTGTACCGCCTGACGCTCGCCGCGGGCGCCGAGCCCGAGCTCGTTCTCTCTTCCGAAAAGAATCTCTGGCTCAACCAATGGCTCGCGGCCGACAATCGGCTCTCCTTCCACGACGGCTTCATGATCGGCCTCGTTCCCATGGAGGGAAGCCACGAACCTCAGGAGATCGTGCGCCAAAAGGGTCGCCTCGACGAGACCTATCGCTCTCCCGACGGAAAGTGGCTCGCCTTCATTGCCGACGAGACGGGCCGATTCGAGGTCTACGTGGAGCGGCTCGACACCAAGGAGCGGCTGCGCGTTTCGAGCGAAGGAGGCGGACAGCCCCGGTGGCGCTCCGACGGAAGAGAGCTCTTCTTCCTTTCGAGCGATGCCCACGTCATGGCCGTCGATTTCGATCCCGAGCTCGGCGCGCGTGGGGTCGCACGATCCCTCTTCGAGGTCCCCGTCGCCGCGGTCCTTCCTCAAGTGGGTCAATGGGACGTGCATCCCGATGGCGAGCGTTTCCTCTTCCTCGTTCCCGCGGGAGAAGAACGGACTATCCACGTCGTTCTCAACTGGAGAAGGTTGCTCGAGGAGGACGGGTCGCGATGATCGGCGAACGGCTCGCGCACTACGAGATCACGTCCGAGCTCGGAAGGGGCGGCATGGGTGAGGTCTGGCGCCCCAGCGACACGAAGCTCGGCCGCGAGGTCGCGATCAAGACCCTCCCCGAAGCGTTCTACCAGGACGGGGGCGCCTTGCCCGGTTCGAGCGCGAGGCAAAGCTCCTGGCGTCTCTCAATCATCCAAACATCGCGTCGATCTATGGATTCGGGAGCCATCAGCTCGAGCGCAGCGCGGAGCGAAGCGGAGTCGCGGAGCGAGAAGTCGTGGGGGTGGGGCCCCACGACATTAATGAAAGTCCGATAATCCACTACCTCGTTCTCGATGGTGTTCCCCGCGGAGGATGCCCGAATCCGGTGACTTGCCCCGCCCTCGGATCGAAATCATCCTCAACTGGACGGAAGAGCTGAAGGCTCGGGTTCCGGCTCGGTAGATCGAATAGCAGGCCCTTCGCCGGGCGTGCTAGCATTTCGACATGGCTTCGCAAGTGACGACTCCCGCCGGTGAGCTCGTTCCCACCGCCGACCAGCGCCTCGTCACCTACGGTGTTCCCTGGACCCATTACGAAGCCCAGCTCGCTCTGCGCGGCGACAGGTCCGTGCCTCGCATCTCCTACCTGGAAGGAGTGATGGAGCTCATGAGCCCGTCGAAGGACCACGAGCGTATCAAGTCCTACATCGGCCGCCTCATCGAGGCCTTTGCGCTCGAGCGGGGGATCGACCTCTCGCCTTACGGAGCCTGGACTCTGAAGAGCGAGCCAAGGCAGAGCGGGCTCGAGCCGGACGAGTGTTACCTCGTCGGGGATCAAAGCAAGGATACCCCCGACCTCGCGATCGAAGTGGTGTGGACGAGCGGCGGGATCGACAAGCTCGAGATCTATCGCCGCCTCGGCGTGAGCGAGGTCTGGATCTGGAAGCTCTCCGAGATCATCGTCCACGTCCTGTGGGAAGGGCGTTTCCAGCCTTCGGAGAAGAGCATTCTCTTTCCCGACCTCGACGTGCGGCTTCTATCGTCGTTCCTCGACCGCCCCACGGCCCTCCAGGCGGTGAAGGCGTTCCGGGAAGCGCTGCGACGCCGAGAAGCTCCGCGCCTCTAACATCGGATAAGAGGCCCGAACGTTTCTGCGGCACACGTGTTTGCAGAGGACGCGCTCCGGCTCCACCTGGATTTGTGAAGCCCGGGCCGAGCACTCTTTCAGCTCTTCGGTCCCTCGGTTTGGTTTACTCAATTGATTGAGTAAAATTACTCAATATACTGAGTAAATGGTAAAGTCTCGCTTTCGCCGACCCGCGCTCTATCGAAGCCTCGCCGCGAGACTGCGCGGACCGCGGCGTTTCATCCAGGTGCTCGCCGGCCCGCGCCAGGCGGGAAAGACGACTCTGGCGCTCCAGGCCATCGAGGACCGGGACCATCCGTCCCACTACGCGTCCGCCGACGAGCCCGCCTTGAAGGACAGCGCCTGGATCGAGGCACAGTGGGAGCGCGCCCGGATGCTGTGCCGGACCCCTCGACGGCGCAGCGCCATTCTGATCCTGGACGAGATCCAGAAAATCCCCGAATGGTCGGAGGTCGTCAAGCGGCTCTGGGACGAGGACTCGCGGAGGTCGACTCCCCTCAAGGTCCTTCTGCTCGGATCCGCACCTCTTCTGGTGCAGAGGGGGCCTTCGGACAGTCTCTCGGGCCGGTTCGAGGTTCTGCGCGTTTCCCATTGGTCCTTTGCCGAAATGAGAGACGCGTTCGGCTGGAACCTGGACCAGTACCTTTTCTTCGGAGCCTATCCGGGCGCCGCTACCTTGATTCAGAGCCAGCACCGGTGGCGGCGCTACATCGTAGACAGCTTGATCGAAACGACCCTGGCTCGCGACATCCTCCTTCTCTCCCGGATTGACAAGCCAGCGCTTCTCCGGCAACTGTTCCTGCTCGGATGCCGTTTCTCGGGCCAGATCTTTTCGTACAACAAAATGCTGGGACAGCTTCACGACGCCGGCAACACCACGACCCTCGCGCACTACCTGGAGCTTCTCGCGGGCGCGGGCTTGATGACGGGGCTTCCGAAGTTCTCGGGGACCATCGCGAGACAGAGAGGAGCCAGCCCCAAATTGCAGGTGCTCAACACCGCCCTCTTGACCGCGACCTCGAACCTCACTTTCGCGGGGGTACGAAGAGACGGCGAGCTATGGGGCCGCCTGGTGGAGACCGCGGTGGGCGCGCACCTCGTGAACGGAACCGTCGGCTCGCCGATCGACGTCTTCTACTGGCGCGATCGCGGCCGGGAGGTTGACTTCATTCTGGCTCGGGGCAGAAAGCTCGTGGCGATGGAGGTCAAGAGCGGGCGGCGCTCGACACACCTTCCCGGCTTGCTGAAATTCGGTGAAGCCCATCCCTCATCGATAAAGCTCCTCGTCGGAGCCGACGGCATTCCGGTGGAAGAGTTCCTGCTCACCCCCGTCGAGCACTGGCTCTCCGGCTGACGAAGGAGCTCCTGAGGCTCTTCCTGAAGGCGTTTCTCGAGTACTTCTTCCCCGACATCGCCAACACCTCTGGTGGGCGCAAGCTTCCTCCACGGCATCGGCTTCGTGTCTCGATGAATTCGAACTCTTTGTATCCGGGAACCGTTACAATTCGCGTTCGTCGAGAGCTCTCGTGGGAGGAGGATGAGTCGTGGACGCGATCCGCTCGGTTCGATTAGCACTGAGGGTCCTCGCCGGAAGCCCGGGCTTCGCCGTCGTCGCCGTACTCGTGCTGGGCCTGGGCATCGGCGCCAATACGGCGATCTTCAGCATCGTAAACACCCTTCTGTTCAAGCCGCTTCGGATCGAGCGTCCCGAACAGCTCGTGGGATGCTTCAGCAAGGATACGGAGAAGCCGGATAGCTATCGACCCTTCTCCTACCCGAACTTCGTCGATCTACGCGATCAAAACACCGTTTTCTCCAATCTCACCGCTCACAATCTGGCGCTCGTCGGATTGACGAAGGACGGCTTGACCCGACGAATCATCGCGGAGGTGATCGCGGCCAACTTCTTCTCGACTTTTGGCGTCCCGCTCTTTCGAGGACGAAGCTTTACTCCCGAGGAGGAGCGGCCGGGCTCTGGCCTCCGAGCCGTGATCGTCAGCTATCCGTTCTGGCAGAAAGAAGGCGCCGACCCGGATTACGTCGGCAAGGGCATCGATATCAACGGAAGGAGCTACACCGTCGTCGGTATCGCGCCGAAGGACTTCACGGCCGCTACGGCCTTGATCTCCACCGAGCTGTGGTTTCCTCTGGGACAGCACGGCGAGATCGCGAACGATTTCATGGGCTCCGCCCGGCGGAGCCTCGACGAGCGCGACAATTATTCCCTCGTGCTGATCGGCCGATTGAAGGATGGGGTAACGGTAGAGAGCGCCGACTCCGAGCTCGCGGTTCTCGCGGCCCAGCTCGCAGAAACCTACCCTGACGCCAATCGGAACCAAACCTTCGTCGTGAACCCCTTGCCGCGAATGGGCATCAGCACCGAGCCCTCCGATGACAGCGAGCTCGAGGCCGTTGCTGTTCTTCTTTCAGCGACCGCCGCGGCAGTGTTGCTCATCGCCTGTTTGAATCTGGCGAGCATGACGCTCGCTCGCGGGACCATGCGACGCAAGGAGCTCGCCATTCGTCTGGCGATTGGTGGGCGCCGGGGCCCATCGTACGCCAGCTCCTCCTCGAGGGTTTTTTCCTTTCTCTCCTGGGCGGTGCTCTGGGATTGCTGCTCGCCTATTGGGGCAACGCGCTTCTGGTCTCATCGATGCGCCAGATCCTTCCTGTCGACCTCATCGTTCGCACCAGTCCCGATGTTCGAGTGCTGACGGCTTCGCTATTCTTCTGCGTCGCGAGCACGCTCGTCTTCACTCTGGCGCCCGCCTGGAAGCTGACCCGGCCCGAGATCGTTACCGATTTGAAGGAGAACCCTGCCGAAGATCCGACCAGCCGCGGAAGACTCGGTGCCTTCAGAAACGTTCTCGTCATAGGCCAGGTGTCGCTTTCACTCGCACTTCTGACGGCGGCCGGTTTGTTCCTTCGCGGTGCCGTGAACGCCTCCGGGGCCGATCCCGGCTTTTCGCTCGAGCGCAGGCTCCTCCTCGAGATCGATCCGAGCCTGGTGGGCTACAACGAGGCTCGCGGCCGGGAGATATACAGAATCCTGGAGGAACGTCTGTCCGCGCTTCCCGGCATCGAATCCACGAGCCTGGCGGCAACGGTCCCTTACGGGATGGTCTCCCAGAGCCAGCGGGTGCTTCCCGCAGAAAGGGCGCCGAGCTCTAGCGCCGACGCGGTGCAGGCGTCCGAATCCGTCAACGCCCGCTTCAACGTCGTGGGAGCCGACTACTTCCGGACGCTTGGAGTTCCGCTGCTCCGGGGTCGAGACTTTACCCGAAGCGAGATGTCGGCCGGAGGCTCCGCACCGGTGGCGATCCTGGACCAGGGTCTCGCCGCGCGTCTGTGGCCGGACGGAGAGGCGCTCTCCGGGCGCATCGTCTTCGTCGGACGTGATGGCAGCAAGGAATCCGAGGAGATGGAAGTCGTCGGCATCGCTCCGAGCTTGAAGGACGATTTGTTCGACGCAAACCCCGAGCACGTCTACGTTCCGTTCGGCCAGCGATACCAGGCCAACATGCATTTCTATTTGACCTCCTCGGTCGCGGGCGAGGAAGCTCTTGCCAGCCAGCTCGACGCCGTCCAACGAGAAGTGCGCGCCGTCGACCCACGGTTACCGATTCTGACCCTCGAGACCATGTCGATGTTTCTCGAAGAGAGTATGGCGCTTTGGCTCGTGAGGGCGGGTGCCCGGATCTTCATGCTATTCGGAGGCGTGGCGCTCCTGCTGTCCGTCATCGGAGTCTACGGACTGAGAGCGTATCGTGTGGCCCAGCGCACACGAGAGCTGGGGATCCGGATGGCGCTCGGCTCCAGTCGCGGCCAGGCCCTATGGCTCGTTCTGAAGGAAGGGCTGCGCTTGACGGCGGTGGGGTGTTTCGTGGGTTTCCTGCTCGCGGTAGCTCTCGCGAGAGCGCTGAGCAGCCTGC
>DASPGQ010000123.1 GCA_035620555.1 Vicinamibacteria bacterium | reverse complement strand
CGCGAGCGGAGCGAGCCCGGCGCGCCTGTCGCGCCGTAAGCAGCCCAGCCGTGGCGGCCGATTGACCACGGGTCCCGCCGCGGCATTGAGCAGTCTAAAGATGGAACGTACGCGACGAGCAACCAGGGTGACTCCAAAGGTGCGCGTCGACGGACACACCCGGTACGGAAGCCGGGTCCGCATCGTCGATCTGAGCCCAACGGGGGCTCTCTTGGAAACGCCGCGGCCCCTCGAAAAGTCCTCGCGTTTGACGCTCGAGCTGTCCCTCAACCGAAAGCCGGTATCGCTGGGCGCGGTGGTGATGCGCTCGACGCGCTCGGATGACGGGCGATTTCACGCGGGCGTGCGATTCGTCCACATGGCTTCCGAGACGCGAGAGGAAATCGCGGCTTTGATCCACGAGCAGTTGCGCCACGAGAGACGGCGACAACCCAGAGTGTTCCTGGGAAAACATGCCGAGCTGACGAAACTGGTGGAGCTCTATGTATTGAACCTCAGTCTGTTCGGGGGACTCTTCCGCCTCGACTTCCCTCTCGAGTTCGACCAGGTGTACGACTTCGTCTTCGCCTTGCCCCAGGGAGAGGTTCAAGCCCGAGGCATGGTTCGTCACTGCGAGGCCTGGGTACTCGGTCGCGACGAGACGAAGTTCCAGCTCGGAGTGGAATTCACCGAGCTGCGGGACGTCTACCGGGACCGCGTGGTCGCCTATCTCGAGGAACAGATTCAGGCGAGCTGAGAGCTTCCCATCTCACGCGCTGACAACGAACCGGCAGCAGCTGTCCCCTTTTGCCAGACACTGCACTTCCATTCCCGTCGCTTCCGATTCGAAGATCGTCATGGCGATTCCCTGGAACGTTCCGAGCAGCAGGTGGCACACGGGCTGCGTGGAAGGGCCGTATGGTTCGGCAAACGGCGATTCCATGACCTTGAACACCATCTCCCGACCTTCGAGATTCGTCATCTCGACGCTGACGGCACCCCAACCCAGCTCCGAGAGCATGAAGGCAACGGAACCGATCACCTGTTCCGAGGAGTAGCCGAAAGCGTCACGATAGCGACCCGCGAGGGCCGCGCCTTCGATGGCGGCCGTTTGGGTCATGATCTGACCGGCTTCGTGACCGAGCAGGGCTTCGATGCTCTTCTGGAGGTCGACGAGGAGCGTTGGCCGAACGATGAAATAACGCGCGCTCTGAAGCGACAGACTCCCACCGGATGGCTCGAAAGTCAGGCTATCCAAAAGCTGATTCACGGACCTCAACTCCTTGTGAAGACGTTTTCACCAAGACCCCAGTATTCACGCCCAAAGAAGACCAGCGGTCCACCCTCGGCTCCGAGCGAGCACGTTTCGACCTCGCCCACGAAGAGAGTGTGAGTCCCCTGCACCAGCCGTTCCACGACGCGACATCCCAGATAGCCGAGACAACCATCCAGATAGAGGCCCCGGCGCGACAGCCCTTCGAATTGCTGTTCGGAGGTGAGGTTCGGAGTGGCGAAGTGATCGGAGAGCGAGCCCTGGCGATCGGAGAGAATGTTGACGACGAAGCCCCCGCGGTCGATGGCATCGTGCGCCCGGGAGTCCCTCATGATGCAAATCACGACTCGGGGTGGAGTCAAGCTCACCGAGGTGAACGAGCTCACCGTGATTCCCCGGGGACCCTCCTCGCTCGGTGCGGTCACGACGACCACCCCTTGCGGAAAGGTGCGCATGACATCGCGCAGCGTGACTTCACTCATCCTCGAGCTCCGCCGTCCACTCGATGTCCACGCAGCCCTTGACCGTCATCGCCGCCGGGCAACTGCGCTCGTGGACCGAGAGCGCTCGATTGGCCTCCTCCTTCTTTCCCGCGGGAAGCTTGATGCGATAGCGAATCCGAAGCTTCGTGATTCTCATGATGCCGTCCACCTCTTCGATATCCCCCTCGACCGTAGACGAGAGCTTGTCGGGATAGCTTGGAATTCCGCGCACTTCCAGCGCGCGCCCGAGAGTGCCCGTCATTCATCCTCCGACGGCGGCAACCATGTAGTCGAGAGTCGCCGGATGCTCTTCCTCGGGCTCGATTCCATAGAATTTCTTGATGTTCGAGTGGACCCCGAAGGTAACGGGGTTCGGGAAACCCTCGATGTAGGCCCGTCGCTTCGGCCCCTTGTCCTTCTCGATACGAATCCTGGAAGTATGAATCAGCTTGGGCATCGGTCTTCCTTTCAGTTGGTGACGTACAGATAGTCTCTCATGACGTCCTCGGCGTCGAAATAAATGAAGTACATCATGTCTCCCGCAGCGTAAACCCGCAGCTGCGGCCACTGGCGAGCCTTTTCCCGAATCGAGCCCGCTTGCGAGCCGCCCCAGCGAGCCACGGCGTCATCGAGGTCGCTTCCCGACTCCACGATGGCGGCGAGGGGCGCTTTTTCTTTCAGGCCCTCGGTGACCTGGTACACCGTGGGCGTTTGCACCAGGATGCCCTTGAGGCGAGCTTCGTGCATGTTGGATCGGCGAATTTCGTATCCGAGAGTTCCCAGGAACAGTGCGGTTGCGAGCCCAAAAACCGTTACCAGAGCGGCAACACCCAGGGAAATGGCTCGCCACGATCGTTTCCCGGTTTCTTCAGATTCCGGCGGGAGGAAGACGGGAAGCCGGAGCCCCGGGTCAGGCATTTACATGAAGAAAGCTAAAGTAGAACTTGAATATAGTTTACTTGAGATATCGCTCGGAATCTACTGCCGCAGAACGATTATTTGGCTTCGA
>DASPGQ010000122.1 GCA_035620555.1 Vicinamibacteria bacterium | reverse complement strand
GTCCTCACCGCCGTCGTGGCGACCCGCGCCAGCGTGCCGCGCCAGCCCGCATGGACGGCCGCGACCGCGTTCGTCGCCTCGCTCCAGAAGAGGAGCGGCAGGCAATCCGCGCTATGAACGATGAGGCCGAGGCCAGGCTCGTCGGTCAAAAGGCCGTCGGCCTCGGGAATCGTGTCGTTCGTCCGTACCAGGCGAACGGTGTTGCCGTGAACCTGTCTCATATGAGTCGCGCTTTCGAGCCCCAGAGCGTTCACGAGCCTCTGACGATCCTCGTGGCCGTGATCGCGCTCGCCGAACCCTTGGGTGCGAAGAGTGAATCCGTGAGGCACGTCGTTCTCCTCGAGCACCCGGCAGAAGAGGCGATCGAATCCCGGATGCGCGCGAACGGAGAAGAGCTCGCGCAACTCAGGCGAGGCTCGGGGCGAGCGCGGATGCTTTCTCGTACTGGCTCTGGAGAAGCTCCGGTTTCATCCCGTTATCGATGTGCTCCCAGGGAAGCGGCTCGCCCGGGGAACGCTCCCGGTGGATGGTGGCGTCGAGAGCGAGACCTTCTTCCTTCATCGCTCGGCTCAAGTCCGCTTCGCCTCTCGCCATGCGAACGATCACCGGGGCGAGCCTCCGGTCGCCGAGCGACAAGACGGCCTGGAGCCTTTCCTGCCGCGGCGACTTGAAGTTCGCCTCGACGTTCGGCATGCGCGCCATCGCGCGCTCGAGACGGCGCATCTTGCGCCGGAGCTCCGGCACCCGTTCCATGGCGTGCCACTGAAACGGCGTCCCCGGCTTGGGAATGAAGGGATTGACGCTCGGAATGATTCGCCCGAGCCTTCCCCGGCGCCGTCCGTGATCGAGTAGCCGGTCGCGCACCTGGCTCACGAGGTCGATCATGGCCTCGAGATCTTCCTCGCGCTCGGTGGGAAGCCCGACCATCAGGTAGAGCTTCAGGCTCTCGATCCCCGTCGACAGGATGAGGTCGACCTTGTGGAGGATGTCCTCGTTCGTCACCCGCTTGTGGATGGCGAAACGCAGCCGGTCGGAGCCCACCTCGGGCGCCACCGCCAGGGTCTTTTCGCCGCTTCGGGCCAAAGGCTCCACGAGCTCGAGGCGAATATCCTCGAACCGGAGCGACGAGACGCTGATCCGATAATCCATCTCGAGGAGCGATTCGACCAGCGGAACGATCTCCCGATGCGCCCCCACCGCCGTCGATACGAGACCGATGTCGCCGGTGTGGGCCCGCGCGCGCCGCGCGACTTCGAGAATCCGCTCGATGTCGAACGAGCGCTTGGGCAGGTAGTTGTACCCCGCCCAGCAGAACCGGCAGAGCGTCGGGCAGCCTCGCGAGACCTCGACGAGGAACTTGTTCGCCATCTCGGTCGAGGGCGTCAGCACGTAGGTCGCGGGAGGCGGAAGTGCGGCGCTCTTTCCCATCTTCGCCCGGACCATTCGGCCTTTCGCCCCGGGGACGTAGAATCCTTCACTTTCAGCGAGCTCGGCGACGACGTCTTCCTTCGCCCGCGATGCGAGAAGCGCCCGGGTGAGCGGCGGAAGAAGCGCCTCCGCCTCGCCGATCGCCACGACGTCGAGAAAGGGCGCCATGGGCTCGGGGTTGAGGAACGTCACCGGCCCCCCGGCGAGCACGAGAGGGTGTGACGCGTTCCGCTCGGCTGCCAGAGGCGGAATGCCCGCGAGATCGAGCATGCGCACCAGGTTCAGCTCGTCGGGCTCGAAGGTGATCGAGAACGCCAGCACGTCGAATTCGCGCACCGGCGTCTGAGACTCGAGGGAAAGAAGCGGAACGCCGGCCCGGAGGTGCTCTTTCATCTCCTCGCGGTCGGGCAGGAAGACCCGCTCGCAGACGACCTCGGGCAGCTCGTTCCAGAACCGATAGACGGCCTGAAATCCCACGTTCGACATCCCGATGTAATAGCGGTTCGGATAGGCGAGGGCGATGCGGAGCTTGCCGTCATGGGGCTTCGCGATCGCGCCCACTTCGGCCGCGAGACGGCGTCGCAGTCGCTCGACGAGAAATCGACTCATCTGGTCTTCATTATAGACTCTACCCTGAGGGGCACGATCATGCGGTACCAATTCCTCTTCGAGACCTACGAGACCGAGATCCTCAAAGTGCTGAGCGTCTGGTCGATGTTCGAGGACTCCGACCTGTCCGCGCGGCCCTCGAGCACCGACGAACGCGGAAGGAGCGTTCTCGAGCACATGGTCCATCAGTCCATGAGCGAGAACCTCTGGTTCCGGGACATGCTCGGAATCGGGGTGACCGACAATCCCCTTCCGGCGAAGGAAACACGTCTCGGCTTCATCGAGACCTATGCCGAGAACGCGTCGAAGCGACTCGCGGCGCTGCGCGAAAAACCGGATTCCTGGTGGGAAGAGGAGGTGGGCTTTTTCGAGGTCACACGCTCCCGGGCGTGGATCGTCACCCGCAGGATCGCCCATACGGCCCATCACCGGGGACAGCAGACCGCGCTTCTGCGAATGCTCGGCCGCGATCTCCACAGCACCTACGGACCCACGGCGGATACGGGTGGCCTCATGCAGAACCAGGCGCCCGTCGTCTACGCCTACCCCGACCTCGACACGCTTCTCGACGAGGAGAAGGGAGGCACGCGGCGGAAAACGCCGCTGCCGGGACCGGGAAAGGCATCTCCGACGGAGAGACCCGGCTCGTGAGAAAGAGCGCTCGCGTCGGCGTCGCCTCCCTCACCCATCCTTGTCAGAGATCGCCCGCTCGTGGAGAATAGGAGCTCAACCCAAAGACGCTGGAGGTCTCCATGCGAGATGTATCGGTTGCCCTGACGCACCGCCCCGGCGAGCTGGCTCGAGTCGCTCGAGCCCTTTCCCGCTACGGACTCAACTTGAAGTCGGTCGCCGGACTCGCCATCAACGGCCAGGTGCAGGTCCGGCTTCTGCCCGACGAGATCGAGTCGGCGCGAAAGGCGCTCGAAGCGAACGGGATCCGCTTCGAGGAGAACGAGGTGGTCACCGTACTCCTCGAGAACAAGGCGGGAGCGCTCGCGGAGATCGCGGAGAAGCTCGGCGACGCGAACGTGAACCTGCTGGGGCTCTACGTCACCGGCCTCGAAGGGGACCTGGTCGAGCTCGCCATCATCGCGGACAAGCCGAAGAAGGCCAAACGAATTCTCGGGTGAATACCGGGCAGATCCCGCCGACCAACTCCGTCCGGAAAGAGTTGGTGCGCCCTCCGAGCATTCGACCAATGAGGGATGAGTATCTCGACCACGGCTGCCACAGAACTAACCCCGCCGCTGAACGAAACCGATATGGATTGATTTCGACATTTTGAATGTGTTACCTTACGGGGTAACGTTACTCGAATGGCGAGAATTCGCCGCGGTGGCTACATTTTCCTCACCTGGATCGGTGACCATTCTCCGCGGCACGTTCACGTCTATCGCGATGGCAAACTCGTCGTGAAATGGGACCTGGAGAACAGGATGCCGATGATCGGTGAGGCAAGTCGAAGAATCTTGGCGCTCATCGATGAACTCGAATCCGAGGGACTGCTATGAAGATCCGATCAGTCAAGGCAAACAATCGAAGAAAGGCCTTCGAGGTGAAGATGCCGTCGAGAACGCTGTCCTTCCCTTTCATCAAGGCGGAGCCTCGTCCCACGAGCAGCGACCCTGTCGACGACGTCAGGGTGGATAAAGAGCTCGGGCGGGAGGCGTTCGTCTATGTGCTCAAATCGGGGGCGGAGGGTACCATTCATATCGATCAAGTGCTGGAGTACAACCAGGACCCAGCCTATTTGCGGGATCTCTTGCTCTACCGATTGACTCTCGAAGCCCAAAAAAGGGTCGAGGAAAGCGATTTGTCGAAGCGAGAGATCATTCGGCGCCTTGGCACCTCCGCCGCGCAGTTCTACCGATTGCTCGATCAGACCAACTATCGCAAGTCAGTGGATCAGGTTTTGAATCTCTTGCATGTCCTCGATTGCGACGTTGACCTGGTCGTCAAGTCGAAGAGTGCTTGAGTCAAGAATCGTGGAGCCGATTCCAGAGAAAGAGGTCCTGGAAGTCATGACCTACGAGCTTTGGGAAAAAAAGAAATGAGCCACGTCGATCTCCGAATCAGCTATCGAGATGGCCGCCCCAGAGTTGGATATCTGTATCTCTCCGACCCGCGGGACAAGAGCGAGCACTCGATGCGAGTCGAACAGGGGATGGTCCTCGATATCACTCCGTCCGGCCAAAACCGCTGAAGACCCCCTCATGTCGCCTCGAATCCGCCAAAAGGCCAACGCCTCCCTCA
>DASPGQ010000121.1 GCA_035620555.1 Vicinamibacteria bacterium | reverse complement strand
TATCTCGACGAGCACACAGGTCTCACCGAACCGCCGGAATCCCCGGTCGCAATTCCAGCGGTCGCCGGCGCGATCCAGGTACGCGTTCGCCGGGACGCGGACGCTTCGGCAGGACTCACCGAACTTCTGGTAGCCTCGATCACAGTCCCAACCGCTTCCACGCGCATCCAGGAAGGCGTTCATAGGCACGTCGACGGGGACACAAGCGGCATTGACCTTTCGGTAGCCTCTCTTGCACTCCCATCGGTCCCCGGAATAATCCAAAAAAGCATTGGCGGGGACCTGAATGGCGACGCATGACTGCTCGACTTCCTGGTAACCGCGGGTGCACTCCCAGTCGTGCCCGGAAGAATTCAGGAATGCATTCGGTGGCACTTCGATCGCCACACATCTTTCCTCAATCTCGCGGTATCCGCGCTCACACTGCCATCCGTCTCCGAATGAGCTCAGAAAGGCATGCGCAGGCACCTGGATGGCGACACAAGAAGAACCGACTTTCTCATACCCCCAATCGCACTCCCAACCGCTCCCGTAAAGCTTCGCATGAGCGTTCGCAGGCTGTGCCGACGAGCTTTCTTGCGCGAACGCGATCCCAGGTGCGATCGTCAGCACGCAAAAGAACAACAGAGACTGATAGGAATCGGCCCAACGGGGTTGTTTTGTTCTCATGGTTTTGATCCTCTTCATCTCATCTATCGCGCCGCAAAACGGAACCGCGTCGGCTCGCGAAGATGCCTTCCGTGGAGCGTTGCGAAGCTACTGACGTCCAGCGTCACGGCAACTGCCGTTGTGCGATCGAACTCAACTCTGGATTTACTGGCCATCTCAGTAATCACTATCGTTAATTAACCCAAAGAAGTCAAGTACCGATCTTGATATCCGTTATAACTTAACTTATAATGGTTTATAACGAGGCCGGGTATCCAGGTGAAGTTGCCTCATTCTTTTCACTTAGGGCGCCTTTGGCCGTAACCAGGGAGGTCGTAATCATGAAACGATGGAACCAGCAGAGTCGTAAACCTGAAGGTTGGGTCGAGCGGAGACGCCGATTCCAGAAACTATTTGCCGAGAGCGTTCGCAACGCTACCGGTGGGCAAGTACCACCTGATGCGAGAGCCACCTCATCCGAGGCCGCTCCCACGGTCGGGATCCGAGCTGAACCGTGAACATCCGACCTTTGAGCGATCATATCGTTGCCCTCCGGATCGAGGAAACCGAGAAAAGAGCCGGAGGATTGGTCATTCCCGACACCGCCAAAGACAAACCCATGACCGCGAAGGTCGTGGCCGTGGGATCGGGACGCATTCTCGACAATGGCGAGCGCCTGCCGCCCGAGGTCGAAAAGGGCGCCAGAGTCCTCATCGGCAAATACGCTGGCTCGGAATTCGAGCTCGACGGCGTCGATTATCTCGTCCTTCGAGAGGATGATGTCCTTGGCATCGTCGGGTAAGCAAACGCAGTTCGTTTAGAAAGAAGAGACAAAAGTGAGTAAGCACGTCAGCTACGATACCGAGGCTCGGCAAGCAATGCTGCGGGGCATCGACATGCTCACGGGTGCCGTCCGCGTGACGCTGGGTCCGAAGGGCCGCAACGTCGTGATCGACAAGAAATTTGGCTCGCCGGTCGTCACCAAAGACGGCGTGACGGTTGCCAAGGAAGTCGATCTCGAAAACTCCATGGAGAACCTCGGTGCCCAGATGGCGAAGGAGGTGGCCTCGAAGACCTCCGATGTCGCAGGAGATGGAACGACGACCGCGACGGTGTTGGCTCACGCTTTGTTTCGTCAAGGCTTGAAGAGCGTTGCCGCGGGCGCCCACCCGATGGAGTTGAAACGCGGGATGGAACGCGGTGTCGAGTCGATCGTGGCGGGGCTCGCGAAGCTCTCGAAACCGGTCAAGGGGAGCATGATTGCGCAGGTCGGCACGATCTCCGCAAACGGAGACGCCTCGATCGGCGGCATCATTGCCGAAGCCATGGCGAAAGTCGGTAAGGATGGTGTCATCCAGGTCGAAGAGGCAAAGACACTCGAGACCACTCTGGAGCTCGTCGAGGGCACTCAGTTCGACCGCGGGTACCTCTCTCCTTACTTCGTCAACGACCCCGAACGCATGGAGGTCGTGCTCGAGGACTGCTATGTTCTGGTGCACGAAAAGAAGATCTCGAGCGTTAGCGACCTGCTGCCCCTTCTGGAGAAGGTTGCCCAGTCGGGAATACCGCTCCTCGTGGTCTCCGAAGACGTGGACGGGGAGGCTCTGTCCACGCTGGTCGTGAACAAGCTTCGCGGCACCCTGAAAGCGGCGGCGGTAAAAGCCCCCGGCTACGGGGACCGGCGCAAGGCCATGATGGAGGACATCGCCGTATTGACGGGCGGAACCGCCATCTTCGAAGATCTCGGCATCAAGCTGGAAAATGTCGAGCTCAAACAGCTCGGCCGGGCCAAGAGAGTCATCGTTACGAGAGACAACACGACGCTCATCGAGGGCGCCGGAAAGAAATCCGATATCGAGGGTCGCGTCAAGCAGATCCGAAACCAGATCGAAGAGACGACCTCCGACTACGATCGGGAGAAGCTCCAAGAGCGTCTCGCGAAGCTCATTGGCGGCGTCGCCCTCATTAAAGTCGGCGCGGCCACCGAGACGGAGATGAAAGAAAAAAAAGCGAGGGTGGAGGACGCGATGCATGCCACCAAGGCGGCGGCCGAAGAAGGCATCGTTGCTGGTGGCGGTGTGGCCCTTCTGCGCGCCGGGGAATCTCTGACCGCACTTCTTCGCAGGGACAGCACGCTTACGGACGATGAACGCGCGGGAGTCGGGATCGTGGCCCGGGCCATCGAGGAGCCCCTCCGATGGATCGCGCAAAACGCTGGTCATGCGGGCTCCACCGTGGTGGCGAAAGTGAGAGAGCTCACCGGCGACCACGGCTTCAACGCAGACACTGAAAAGTACGGGGACCTGGTGAAGGCGGGTGTCATCGACCCCACGAAAGTCGTACGCTGCGCGCTTCAAAACGCAGCATCCATCGCCGGGCTCATGCTGACGACGGAGGCGATGGTGTCCGAGCGAGTGGCCGAGGAGGAGCCAAAGAGCACTCCTCGTGGCGGCTTGTCCGGGATGGAAGACTACCACTAGCCGGAGTCAACGATGAGACGAGCGCTTACCCAAACATCCATGCGCTCGGCAAGCCCCGAGAACGAGCCCGTGTGCACGGCGGCTCGCGAGAGGTGGGAGAACGAAGGCGGGAGTGCAGAGTCGGTCGCCAAGCCGGCGTCCCCCGAACGAACGGCCCCGATCCTCGTGGCAGAGCCGTTTCCCGCGCTCCAGACCGGCGAGCTCGTTCTGAAAGAACTGGAGCTCGTTCGCCTCGTCGACCAACGGACTCTTGGGGTGTACCGCGTCCAGCCAAGAGGGCTCGGTGAAAGTGGACATGTCTTCCTCGCTACTCTGTTCGGCGCCACGTGCTCCAAGGTAGAGATGGTGAGTGGGAGAAAGCTCGATTGGCACGACTATCGCGCGGCGTTGAAACGCGCCATCGAGAGGGAGATCGGATACTGGCAGAATCGGGGCGAGCCCCTACCCCGGGGAGCTCAGCGAGTCGTCGATGTGACCGTGAGAGACACGGACTTCGCCCATACTGCGGTCCGAGAAATAGAACGGGAGCTGCGACAGTGAACAACAAGAGCAGCACCGCCCGCCGGCCTCGATGCGCGAGAACTCAATGTCATGTGGAGATGTTCCGCCGTGCGCCGCTGTCAGCGACGAATTTTTGACAGCTCTGGCGAGTAACCCGGTCTCGAACGGCTTTGATGATATCGTTGCTTAGGCTTGCCTGCGTGTTTTTCACCGTGGGACCCGTCCTGTGAAGTTCGCACCCCAGCGAATTGCGCGCAGAGGAATAGGAGATTGGAATGAGCATTCTTAGGAAGGCCGGAGTATCTGCAGTAACGGCCGAACCCTCGACATCGGTGCTTCGCGCCGTCCGGCTCATGAAAGAGGGGGGCGTTGACACGCTCTTCGTGGTTGAAAAGGGGGTGCTTCTGGGTGCATTCACCCAACGAGATCTGGCCTTTCGTGTCGTCCTTGGCGGGCGTGACCCGGAAGTGACCACAGTGGGCGAGGTGATGACTTCCCCTGCGATTACGGTCGCGGCCAACGCCACGATCGCCGACGCCGTCAGCGTGATGGCGGAGCATGGGGTACCGCAGTTGCCGATCGTCGACGAGCACGGGGCAATCAAAGGCATGGTAACGCTGCGGGATATCTTCCGAGAGCAGAGGATCGACCTGACTGCGGAACTCGAGTCCCTGAGCGCCTATCATGCTGCAGATGGTATTGGCGGATGAGGGAAGGCGAGCCGTCCGCCGGGGGCGATCCCTACCGGACCGGACCCGGCTCCCAGAGCCGACGCCACCGAGCCGGCCTCACCCCGCTCCCCCGCTCCGATTCATTTCACCGCACGGCTCGAGCCGAAGAATTCACCCGTCCGGCTTCCCGGCGACCAAACAGCGCTTCCCGAGCACGTGGCCGAGCCGGTGAACGACGAACCCACGAGCTGGCGGAAGGTCGCATTCGAGGATTCGAGCCGCTTTCGCTTTCCCAACACCACCCGTGGGTCTGTGGCGCCGTCGTCCACCAAGGGAATGCGGACACCGAAAAATGCGGGGACCTGGTGATGAACGGCAAGCACGGGCGGCTCCGTACAGTGCCCATGCCCGGCTGGGCCAAGGCGGCCGTCGACGTGTGGCGCCAAGCGCTCGGGACGATGCCCCCCCGCCATCTTTCCAGATGGTCCCGGACTGCGGCCAAAAGATCGGGTCAGCATCGGGCCCCACGACCTCCGCCGGACTCTTGTGAGTCCACCACATCTGCTGCTGCTTGACGAAGCGCTTGCTGACGACCTGATTGGATCGTCGATTCCACGAACGCAGTGCTGATCGGATCATCCTGTCGATGATCGCTCGCCGAAGTTCGGGATGAAGTCGCGGTTGTTTAGGGGGACAGCGTCCAAAGGTTGTCCTTAACTGTAAAGAGTTAAATTATTTATTGAGACTTAATGATACTTGACTTACTGAGTTAAGTATAGTAAACTCCGTGCAGATGAGATGAGTAAATTATCTACTCGTCATTCAGTCAAGGAAGGCAAGGCACAAGATGTTACAGCGATGGTATCCATTAGCGGAACTTCGGCAAATGCAGGAAGCGGCGAATCGGCTCTGGGGTGGCGCCGGACCCACACCAGAAACTGCTGCTGGTATGGAGCGCTGGTCAATCCCGCTCGACGTCGTGGAGGAAGGCGCCAATATCGTGATCCATGCCTCTCTTCCGGGTGTGAATCGGGAAGACATCGAGGTGGCTATCGACGACGATATTCTCACGATCAAGGGCCACACGAACGGAGAGCCTGAAAGCAAGGAAGGTACATACCTTTTGCGCGAGCGCACAATGGGGACATTCCACCGAAGCTTGCGCCTTCCTGATACGGTCGACGCCGAAAAGGCGACGGCCAGCTATAAGGACGGCATTCTCACTACCACGTTTCCGAAGCTCGAGGTCAAGAAGGCCCGCGCACTGAAGATAGGTATTGGGACCTAGGCCCTTCAAGTATCTGCAAGCGGCGTGCGCGCGAGTCGGTGAAGCATGAATGCTCACCGCCTCGCGCTTCTGGTTCTGCTAACACTGGTTATCCTGATTGAGCGATCTCTTTAGATCGGCTGAGCTCACTCAGTTTATCTGGGAAGGGAAGGCACCTGGGCCAACTGCTCAGTTTTCTACTCGGTGAACAAGGTGAACAAGAGGATCAAAATCATGAAAACAAGACGACCACGGTGGGCCGATTCATATCGGTCTCTGTTTTTCTTCGGCGCATTGGCGATCGCATCGGGGGTCGCCTTGGCAGTCGGCGACCTGTCCGAGCCGCCTACGAATGCCCACGCGAAGCGCTTCGGGGGCGGCTGGGAGTGTGATCGAGGTTACGAGAAAGTCGATCAGTCATGCGTCGCCATACAGGTCCCTCCCACTTTTCTGGACTATCCCGGGGACCGATGGCACGGATGGGAGTGCAACCGTGGCTACTGGCAGGTCGACGATGCATGTGCCCTCGCCGACGTACCTCTGAACGCCTTCTTGGATTCCCGCGGAAACGGTTGGGACTGCGATTGAGGCTTACCACAAGTTCTGACAGTCATATACGAGCGTCAAGATCCCGGCGAACGCGTATCTAGACCGCGCCGAGACCGCTGGAAATGCGATCGAGGATTCTGGTTTCGTTCGGCCGCATAGGGCTCTGAAGTTCCGTCAGGAGATTCGGACTTCGGCGATGCTGGCCGGGCTCGTCGCGCGCCGACTCACGCTCGATGGGTATTCGCGCGCACGCCTATCCTTGTTGGTAATCGACGCGATGACGTGTGCCGAGCTACGCAGGCCGCCGACCGCTCCAGTCCAAGAACTGCCTCTGGTGGCCCAAACAACAAGTTGATGGTGGAAGCACCGAACCAGCAGCCGGTTGGGTCCCCTTGCTCAGCCGTCGGTCCACAGTCCGCTGGGGAGTCCGCGCCGGTCCCTCATTCTGTTCTCGTTTTCCTTCAAGGCTTCCTCTTTGGCTGCTTGTCTTCCTTTTTCTTCGCCTCCTTCTTCCGCTTCCTGGCGTCCTGCTTCTGGCCCTTTTCTTTATCTTTCCTGCCGCCCTTGTCGCCCATCGTGCTCCTCCACTCGGTTCCTGGTCTGCCTACTCCTCGGTCTGGGAACTCCTATAACGCCATGAAGTATTACACCCCGTGGCACGGGTCGCCAGGACTGCACGGGTCGGCATCCTTCCTGGTGCCGTCTGTCCAGCGTCAACCTTTCTTCCTGTCCGCGTTGACTCACTGGTCTTGCAACCGAGCGGGACTCGTTGCCTCATCAGATGTGTCACCAAAATCTGGGAGGTGATGGATGGGCGGGTATTAGCAGAAAAGCGAGGTCGGAGCTTCTTCAAGTGCTCCGTCAGCGATATAAGGAGTAGAAGAACCTTAGTTGCAGTTGGTGCAGGAGGGAATTGGCAACCGGCCAAGATTCGTGGCAAATTTGCTCTCAGAGGGACATCATGGCGGCGCGTCCGAGCCAGAAGAATATTGAACGCATGGAAAAGCTCGTCGAGAGCTACTGCAAGAAATCGGGGACGACCACTCACCCCGACGAGCAGGTCACGGAGTCCGTGGTGCTCGGTTTGGCGCGACACATGGACGAGCTCGGCCGGCCCCTATGCCCATGCCGCTTCTACCCCGACAAGAAGGAAGAGGCGAAGCACCGCACCTGGATGTGTCCCTGCGACGACATGCAGATCTACAAGTATTGCCACTGTCTTTTGTTCGTTAACGACGCGGGCCAACCGATCACCGAGCATCTTCCCAAGGACCACGAGGGGAGAGGAATCTACGGCATCGTTTCCGATCCGACGCCAAACCAGGGTCGGGCGCTTCGGAACAAAGCGGCGGAACGCGAGAAGGAACGCAGGGAACGACCCTCCTGAGGGCAGGCTAGAGCGGCGCTCAATCGATCAATCGTCCTCTTCGACGTCGGGAATCGAGTAGCGTGCCACCACCACGGTCACGTTGTCCTTTCCCCCTCTGGCGAGCGCCCGATTGACGAGCTCATGACAGGCCCTCTCCGAGCTCTGATCTCTCACTAGGTCGCCAATTTCCTCATCGGAGATCATGTCGGTCAGACCGTCGGTGCAAACCAGAAGCCGATCGCCGTCGGCAAGCTTCAAGCGTTGAACGTCCACGCGGAGCTCTTTCTCCGCTCCGCCGAGCGCGTTGGTCAGGACGTGGCGAAGACGGTGCCGGGCGACTTCGCTCTGGCCGATCGCGCCGACGTCGGCGAGCATCTGGGCCTGGGTCTGGTCGCGTGTCAGAAGCTGCAGACGCCCGTCACGGAAGATATAGGCTCTCGAGTCGCCCACGTTCGCGACGAAGAGATCGTCACCGATGCTGTAGGTCGCGGTCATGGTCGTTCCCATGCCCCGAAGACGCGGTTCGACTCGCGCCCTCTCGAGGAGCGCGAGGTTGACACGGCGGTAATACCCGGCGGCGCGCTCCATGACCTCCTGCGCGTGCTCCTCGTCGAGTCTCAGGATCCAATCAGGCACATGGATGATGATGTTTACCAGAGTCGCAATGGCCAGTCGGCTGGCGACCTCTCCGCCCTGAGCCCCTCCCATACCGTCCGCCACGATGATGACGTAGCCCGTCTCGTCGAAATGTGCGGGGACGTCGCCGGAGGGAATGTTGGTGAGGATCGTATCGATCCTCCGGCCGACCCGGGCCACGTAAAAGTGGTCCTCGTTCCGCTCCCTGACCTTTCCCGTATCGGTGAGGGCGGCCAAATCGACTTCCACCCGCGAAGAGAGTGGTTTCGGCTCCTCGATCTCCAGTCGCGGTATGGGAAACTCGGCGGTATCCAGCTCGCTCTTGTCTTTCATGGTATCCCCCAAAGCTCGTATCGAAATTCGTTCCAGCCCGGGCGGAGCATCCGGAACTCGACCTCGAGTCGCTCCTTGCCTGCCGTCAGCGACGCGGGCAGAAGGTAGTCCGCCTCGGCCCATCTCTTGTGCTCGTTCGTCGTGGCCGTGTACCAGACGCCCGCCTTCGTGCCGCCAATCCAGACCTCGGCTTCCTGCGGCGAGCTCTGATCGAAGAGACGTCGGAGACGAAACCGTGCGAACCCCGGGGGGACGTCGAACGTGAAACGGGAGCGTTCGGATACGACCCGTCCCCGGTCGGTGACGTCGACGTCGTCGTCACGGCCCTCGAACTGCGACGTCAGCTCGATGGGTCCGTCCACGTCGATCTCTCCGATCTTCTCCATGGCCTCCGACTGCGCGTAATAATAGGCGACGCTCGAGTACATCGCATCCACCGAGTTTCGCGTCCCATGCTCGGTGGAGACGGAGATGCCTCTCTGGAAGGGAATGCCGCCGGGAAAGAATCGATAAACCGTCGTCGCGGCGCTCCACTGAAAATCGACCTGGGTGAGCTCGGTTGTCTTGGGCTCGCCGTGCATCGGAAGAGAATAGGGGTTCATCAACCACTCGTTCGACCAGCCGCCAAGGTACTCGTCCTCGTGCCCCGTGCCATGAAAGGCCGGCTGGCGCCGCTCGTCCAGGTAAATCCGGAGATCGCCCTCCCACCAGCGCTTGACCTCGGAGCGCAACGGCTCGACCGTCATCGTTTGCCCGACGTAGACGCCCCGCCCATCGGTATCCAGGAGACGATAATCCGTTCCCAGCGTCGTGGGCCACTCCCGCCGATAACGAGCGTGAAGATAGCCGCTCGATTCTCTCGCGTAGGGCGCGTCACCGTCGACTCGTACTTCCCACCAGATCGCGGGAGTCCGCTCGGGGTTCTCGCTGACGAGCTCGATGCGGAAACCGTCCCAGAACGGCATGGGCAGATGGCAATAATACGGACCCGAGGGGCTCATGCCGAGAGGTAACGCTCGCACACTCGCCTCGCCGAGACCCGATCCGAAGAAGCTTCCGAGGGGGGCGTCGACCGCCGGCTCCCGCGCCCCGTCCCAGTAGATGCGGAGCCAGACGTGATTGAGCCAGTACGCGGAGACAGGAAACAGTGGGTCGATTCTCAGCGCCGTGATCGCTCCGCTTCCCTCGTGCTCGAGCAGCGTCTTGCGGCTCGGCACGGGCTCTCCGTCGGGCATATCGGGAGCGTCGAGCACAATCGTTCCCGTGTGGATCTCTCCCACGATCTCCGGCGTCGGTGCCGCCGAAGCCGCTTCCGTCCAGCTCTCGATGGCGCGGTCGGGCGCGAAAGTGTGATAGTAGGCGTTGTAGAAACCGACTTTTCGTTCCGTCGTGATCCGCAAGCGTTTCTGGAACGGAAAGGGCATGGTGCTCACGTAGCCGCCGGTGCTCTGGAAGGCATGATAGACGAACGGCGGCACGAAGGGTGGGTGGCGCCCGCTGAAGAACTCGTCGATATCCATATCGACCCGCGGCTCGACTTCGTCGTCGAAATAGAACTTGAGTCGCCCCGCTCCCAGCGGACCTCGGCCGTCGACCCGACTGGTGAACCAGAGGTTCCACAGCGTTCCCGGTCCGGCGACGTCGAAGATGACGAGCTCGCCGTCCTCATCGGTGTACAGAGCCGAATAAGTGCCCTCGAATCCGTCGTCGTTGCCACCGGTACGATCGAAGCTGGACAGGTAGTGCGCCTGGACGTCGGGCTGCAGATTGGGATAGCGTGTGAGGTCCTGGGCGGCGGGAATCACCATCGATAGGAACAAGAGCATGCCGGAGAAATCGTACCACCGTTCCATTGCCGCCCGAGCCCTGGTTCCCGGCAGCGCTCGAGGAAAGGCACTCGTGAGCTCCGAGCCTCTGAGCCTCTGGGGGGGCCTCGATCCGAATACCGGTGAGATCGTCGACCGCCGCCATCCGCTGTCCGGCGAGAACGCGGCGGGAAGAGTTCTGGTCCTTCCATCTACTCGGGGCTCGAGCACGACGACGGCGATACTCCTCGAGGCGGTGCGAACCGGAAAAGCCCCGGCGGCCATCGTGAGCCGGGGTGACGACGCTTTCTTCGCCCTCGCTTCCATCGTCGCCGACGAGATGTACGGGAAGCCCATTCCCATCTTCTCGGTATCGGCCGAAGATTTTGCCTCGCTCCGGACGGGGCAGCTCATTACGCTCGAGGAATCCGGCACGATACGATTGGAAGATGCAGGGGAAGCATGATTTCGCACCTATTGCTGTTCGTGGTGGGGTCGGCCATGACCGCTGACATTTACGATCGCGTCGAGCACGGATTCGCCGACAGCGGCGGGGTCAAGATCCACTATGCGAGCCTTGGTGAGGGTCCTCTCGTCGTGATGCTCCACGGCTTTCCCGACTTCTGGTACTCCTGGCGCGATCAGATGGCAGCGCTCGAGACGGACTTCAAGGTCGTCGCCGTAGACCTGCGCGGTTACAATCGGAGCGACAAGCCCGAGGGCGTTGCCAGCTACGCGATGCCCCTTCTGGTGGGCGACATCGCCGCGGTCATCGGGCACCTGGGACGTGAGACCGCCACGGTCGTGGGGCACGATTGGGGTGGAATAATCGCTTGGCAGTTCGCCCTCCTCCAACCGGAGAGAGTCGAAAGGCTCGTGATCCTCAACCTTCCCCACCCCAATGGCCTCATCAGGGAGCTGCGGAACAACGAGACCCAGTATCGGAACAGCGAGTACGCCCGCATCTTCCAACAGAAGGACGCCTCCGCCCCCGACGTTTTCTTCGGAGGGCCGATGACGCCCGAGACGATGTCGGCGTGGGTCCGGGATCCTTCCGCGAGGAAGCGATACGTCGAAGCATTCGCCCGCTCGGATTTCGACGCGATGCTCAACTACTATAAAGCGAACTACCCGAGAGTGGAGCCAGGAGCGAGCGGTCCCGCTCCGCCGCCCCTGCCCAAAGCGAAGATGCCAGTGCTCATGTTCCACGGGCTCGAGGATCGCTATCTCCTTTCGGACGCCCTGAACAACACCTGGGATTGGCTCGAGAAAGACCTCACGCTCGTCACCGTGCCCGGAGCGGGACACTTCGTGCAGCAGGACGCGAGCGAGCTGGTCAGCGAGACGATGAAGTGGTGGCTATCGCGCGAACGCTAGCCTAGCCTAGCGCGCGAAGGCGTCGTCGAAGCTCCCACTCGCGGGCGGTACGAAGTCCATTCGCCTCACGAACTCGCAAGCCTCACGGGCTCCGTGAACGCGATCCATGCCGTTGTCCTCCCACTCCACCGAAAGCGGGCCCCGGTAGCCCACTTCGTTCAGGGCGCGGATGATCGCCTGGAAATCGATATCTCCCCGCCCGGGCGAGCGGAAGTCCCATTGCCGGCGCCGATCGCCGAAGTCGAGGTGCCCACCGAACGTACCGGACTCGCCCGGAGTCTTTCTCCAGGCCACGTCCTTGATGTGGACGTTGAAGATCCGGTCGCCGAATCGATGCAGGAACTCGACGTAGTCCACTCCCTGGTATCCGAAATGGCTGGGGTCGAAGTTGAAGCCGAAAGCGGGGTGCTGGCCCACCGCCTGGAGCGCTCGTTCGGCCGTCACGATGTCGAAAGCGATCTCCGTTGGATGGACCTCGAGGGCGAACCGGACCCCTAACTTCTGATAGGCATCGAGAATGGGCATGAAGCGGCTTTTGAAGTCCTCGTAGCCCCGGTCGATCATCTTCTGAGGCGTCGGGGGGAATGCGTAGAGCAAATGCCACACGGAGCTTCCGGTGAAACCGACGACGGTATCGACGCCGAAGGCTTGGGCGCTCTCGCCCGTCCGCACCATCTCGTCGGCGGCGCGCCGACGGACCCCTTCGGGATCGCCATCGCCCCACACGTGGTCGGGAAGGATGCTCCGGTGCCGCTCATCGATCGGGTCGCAGACAGCCTGGCCGACGAGATGGTTCGAGATGGCGTAAGCCTGGAGCTCGTGCCGTGCGAGCAGCTCGCGCTTTCGCCGGACGTACTCCGCATCGCGAGCCGCCCGGTCGACCTCGAAGTGATCGCCCCAGCAAGCCAGCTCGATACCGTCGTAGCCGAGCGAGCGCGTGAGCCGGCACATCTCCTCGCAAGGAAGATCGGCCCACTGCCCGGTAAATATGGTGACCGGTCTAGCCATTTCACGTCTCCTGGATTCGGGTCCACTTGCCGTTCGCCCTCGAGCTTTCCACCGCCGCCTCGATGAAGGCCATGCCCCGCGCGCCGTCGTGAACCGTGGGGCAATCGAGCTCCCCTTCCCCGCGAAGTGTCGACGCGAAGCTCCGGTAGAGGTTGGCGAACGCCTCGATGTACCCCTCGGGGTGTCCGGCTGGAAGCCGAGTCGCCCGGAGTGCCTCGGAGCTCAGCCCGTTGTAATTCACGCCGGCGCGAACGATCTCTCGCGGGCGATAAGGCCATTTCAGGAGCAGCGAGTTGGGCTCTTCCTGTCGCCACGCGAGGCTT